>JAPPPH010000313.1 GCA_028817635.1 Verrucomicrobiales bacterium
AATTGAATTGCCTTGGGTTGCGCGGCGGTTTGACGCAGTCTTTGCCGAGCATGGCCGATCGGATGATAACCGACGTGTTGACCCAGCCGGATGCCGCCCTGGACGGGACGCTCCGGCCGGGTGCGTTTTCCGAGTTCACCGGCCAGCCCAAGGTCAAGGAGCGACTCGACATCGCCGTTCAGGCGGCCAAGCAGCGGGGCGATTCACTCGACCACATCCTCCTCAGCGGCCCGCCCGGCCTCGGCAAAACCACCCTCGCCGGGATTCTCGCCCGCGAAATGGGGGGCGAACTCAAGGTCACCAGTGGCCCAACCATCGAGAAGGCGGCTGACCTCGCAGGGTTGCTGACCAACCTCAACAAGGGCGATGTGCTTTTCATCGACGAGATCCATCGGCTGCAAAAGAACATCGAGGAATATCTTTACCCGGCGATGGAGGATTTCACCCTCGACATCATCATTGATCAGGGGCCAAACGCCCGCAGCGTGAGGCTCAACCTGCCCAAGTTTACCCTCATCGGGGCCACCACCCGTAGCGGCCTGCTCACCGCGCCGCTGCTCACCCGGTTTCCCGTGCGGGAGCGACTCGACTATTATCAGGGCGAGGATTTGCAGGCAATCGTGCTCCGATCCGCACGGCTGCTTGATGTCGAGACCGATCCGGATGGCGCAGCCGAGATCGCCCGTCGCAGCCGCGGCACGCCGCGCATTGCCAACAATTTGCTGCGCCGCGTGCGCGACTACGCACAAGGCCGGGCGGACGGGCGCATCAATGGAGAGATCGCTGACAAGGCGCTGGCCATGCTTGAGATCGATCAGGATGGCCTCGACGAGATGGACAAGCGCATCCTCGAGGCGATCATCGTCAAGTTCAGCGGAGGGCCGGTTGGCCTTTCGTCACTCGCGGTTGCCGTTGGTGAGGAGCCGGACACGCTTGAGGAAGTTTACGAGCCGTACCTCATCCTCGAGGGCTACCTCAACCGCACGCCACAAGGCAGGGTGGCCACCGAGTCCAGTTTTCGAAAACTTGGCCTCAGCCCGGTCTCCGGCAACGGCCAACAGGATTTGCTGTAAGCCAAAAAACCTATTTTTTCCTCGAAAATAAAAATATTCCACATGGGACAACAAATGTCCTATGTATGCTGTCAGGCTGTCTCCCGTCACTGCCAAACGGTGACGCATGGAACAATGAAAACGACAGACAAACAGTTCAAAAGGCCCCGGGCCCAGATGGAACTTCCGCTCGGCAACCGCATGGGGGGCAGCCTGCGCGGCAGTCGCAGTCATCGCAACAACCACCGCCGCAAAGCCAATGCGCTTGTGGCCGACTGGTGGTTCGACCGCATGCGAATGGAGCTGGCCCTGACGGAGACACTACAGGCGGGAAGGAGCGCGGCATGAAGCAGGGTTGCAAAAAACGCCGGCGAATCATGCTGCACACCCGTCGCGTGGTGGCGATGTTCGGCCGGGCCAAGCTGATGCGCGAACAGGACGGACGATATCAGCTTGAGGGCGGCAGCCATCACGACGAGGCGGCCGCGATCGAGTGGGCATCGATGTTCATGCCCGAGGCCGTTCTGGCACGGCCCCGGCAGACGATCCGTTGACAAGCGGCGCGGAATTCCGTTGCATGTCGGCGCCGTGATTGACGCATCGACACGCCACCGAATCGCGATCCTGCTGATCGCCATGCTTTGGGCGGTCGCTTGGCCAAGCGCTGGGCCGACCGATGCCGAGCTGGCCAAGCGCTTGGCCAAGGCGCACCTCGCTGGCAATGCACTGCCGCAGTTTAGCGCCACCAGGCCGGACGCGACACTCGCGGACGCCTACGGCGTGCAGGGTCGCTTTGTCGACAAGGTCGCTAAAAAACACAAGGGCATCGCCGGTTACAAGGGCGCCGTCGCCGGGGCGGCCGGACAAAAGGCGCTTAAGCTCAACGGCCCGCTCTCAGCAGTACTGTTCCGTGACGGCTGGCTGGAGGCGACAGCCAAGCCGACCATCCGCTTGGCCAAGTTTCCCGGTACCAAGATCGAAACCGAGATCGGCTTCATTATCGGCAAAGCCATCACCCAGCCGATCAGTGATGTCGATGCACTAAAGGCGCACGTCGAGGCGATCGTCCCAGTGATCGAGCTGCCGGCGGGCAAACTGGAGGCCGCACAACCGATGACCGCACTCGATCTCGCGGCCGCCAACGTCATGTCCGCCAATTACATCGTCGGTCGCCGGAACCCGGTGGCAAAAGTAAATCCGGACCGCGCAACCATCCGCCTGGCCAAGCGCTTGGCCAAGGGGGACGAGGAAAAAAACAAGACCACCGGCGCAGCCGCTCACCGTGGCCAATGGCAAAACCTGCTCCACCAAGTCAACCACGCGCTTGGCCAGAGGCGCGAGATTAAGCCCGGACATCTGATCCTCACCGGCGCGTTGGGAAAAATCATCCCCGCCGAGCCGGGCGACTGGTCGGGCGACTTCGGTGCGCTTGGCAAAATCAACTTTTCGATCCAGTAAAAAATGAAAGAAATCAAAGCCATCCGGCAACTGCGCCACATCGGCCTCGTTGAGGGCACCTCAACCCTGCTGCTGTTTTTCGTGGCCATGCCACTCAAGTACGCCGCCGACATGCCCAAGGCCGTGAGCATCGTCGGGATGATTCACGGCGTCCTGTTTATCCTCTACGTCATCGCACTCATTCGCGCCGCGCTGGCACAGAAACGTCCATTCGGCTGGTCAGCCAAAGTCTTCATCGCCGCGATCATCCCATTTGGCCCATTCGTCATAGAACGCGGCCTCCGCCGGGAAGAAACCGAGCTCGCGGCTTCCGTCTCCGACTAGACGATATTTTACTAAAAACAGGCTGACATTCCGTCAGTGTGATTTACCCTTCCGCGAACCACTAACCATGGGCGCGGAAGTATTTGTCAGTTATTCGAGTTTGGACCGGGATCGAGTGATGCCGGTGGTGGAGTCGTTGCGTGGAATCGGCATCTCGGTGTGGGTGGACGAGGGGAACATCCACGCAGCCGACCTGTGGTCGGAACAAATTGTACAGGCGATCGCAGACTGCCGTGTGATGGTGGTGATGCTGTCACAAAACTCGACCGACTCGCACAACGTGGTGAAGGAGGTGATGCTGGCGTCGGAACAAAAAAAGGCGCTACTGCCGGTCTACCTCGAGCCGGCGGACATCCCGGCCAAGCTGCAGTACCAGTTGGCCGGAATCCAGCATCTGGAGTTATACGGTCAGGATGAGGGGCATGTGCTGGAAGACTTGGCCAACGGCTTGGCCAAGCGGGGGATCAGCCGCGACGGCGAAGCCACCGCGCCGCAGCCCACAACCGTCAAACGCCACGAACGCCCAAGCGCAAAACCTACCGCCGTTGCCCAAGCCAACAGCTTGGCCAAGTTCACGATCGGTGTGTTGGCGTTGAGCGTTGTCGTGCTGCTGGGTTTGTTGCTATTTAAATCCCCATCGGGCGAACCGGCCATATCTGTTGATCACGATCAGGGTGGAGTGGGGAAGAGGATGCATGTCAAAATACCGATCCCGGAGGAGTATCCCATGGCCAAGCCGACGGACATGCCGTTTGGTGCGCCGTTTCCGTTATTGGAAATATCTCATGACGGGCAAATACTCGTTTATACCTGTGTGGTGGATGGGGAACGCTATATATGCATGCGGAAATTGGCGGAGGACAAATTCACCCTCCTGCCGGAGACCAAGGGTGGGTTTCTTCCGTTCTTCGATCCGACGAACAAATGGTTGGCATTCTTCGTCGGCGATAGGTTGGTGAAGATGGAACTAAACGGTGGGGTAATGAAAACGATTTGCGGAACTCGAAACCCAAGCGGGGGCACTTGGGGTGCAGATGGGGTGATTTACTTTGCGGACGGAGAGGGATCCACGTTGCGAAAAGTCAATGCAGACGGTGGAAAGCCAGAAACCATAGAGTGGAATGGTCATGGAGGATTGTTCCCGAAGGTCGCGAATAATGGAAAAGGATTAGTATTTATGGGTGATGAGTTTGACTGGCAGCGAGTCAATCCTGTCTACCTGCCTACCGGTGCGGGAGAGGTTAACATAACGGAACTAAATGATGGGGAGCATGCAACATGGGTGGGGCGTGATTCTATCGTTTTTCTGGATGGAAATTATTTACAGGTTCAGAAGATTGATCCGGTTAGCTTGGATTTGAAATCATCTCCCATAACAATTCCCGGCTCCAGAGTTAGAGGGGGGAGAGGGGTATATTCACAATATTCCATCTCTCAAAATGGAGTGCTGGCCTTCATCGAAGGATCTCCGATGAATCAGATGACGATGATGGAATTGGATGCGAGTGGTGAGGTGAACGAGCTATATCATGAGACTGCCTTTTACGGCACCTTTAGAATTTCTCCTGACGGAAAATATATTGCGATAGAGGAGAAAGAAGGCGGTTATTATAATATCAAGATATTTGATGTGGAGCGAAAACAATTTAGTTCAGTTACCAAGGAGGTGCCGAACTATCGTCCTGTTTGGGCCAATTCAAGCAAGGCAATCTATTATTCTTCGTTTAGGAATAATAAGAGGGAGATTTATAGATACGATCTCGCAACTCGAACTGAAGAGAATCTTAATCTGAGTAAGGATACCGCGAGAATGAATGTTGAGGATGTCACGATGGATGACGAGAAGCTGATTCTATTTCTGAGATTGAAGGGGGAATCCCGGTCTTATTTCTATTCCTACGACTTGGCAGGAGATGGTGTTCCGAAACAGCTATCTGAAAATGACCATTTTGAATGGGGGTTCACTTTGTCTTCGGACAATAAGTGGGTGGCATATACTTCTGAGAAGGATATGAAAAGGGGGTATGAGATTTATATCAACCGGTTTCCTGAGATGAATAACGAAATTCGGATTTCGGATGGTGGCGGGGAGGAACCTAAATGGTTACCGGATGGCTCGGGAGTTTATTATCGGAACGGCTCGCAGTGGATGAAGGTGTCATTGGATCTCGAGGGTGAACCGAATGTCAGTAAGCCTGAACTTTTCTTTGAAGGGGATTACGTGAACGTCTGGGGGCCTTCCCATGACATTTTTCCCGATGGCCGAATTCTTTTGCTGGAATTGGAAGAGTGGGTGCAGCCGACGGAGATTGATGTGATCATCAATGCGTTGGATGTGAAGCCTTGAGGGTTAATCCTGTCTGAATCGTTTCAGGGCGTCCACGTTGACTTCGATGCCGAGGCCCGGTTTTTGGGGGATGGCCAGTTTTCCGTCAATCAGTTGCAGATCGTCTTGGACGAGTTCCTGCCGGAGCTTGGAGGCGGTCAGTTCCGCTGGGAGGTATTCGAAGTAGTGGCAGTGTGGGGT
>JAPPPH010000412.1 GCA_028817635.1 Verrucomicrobiales bacterium
ATCTTTTTATAATCGGGGTCAGGCGAGGATTTTCTTCAGCACATGCGCCTCCTCCACACCGGTGAGACGGAAGTCGAGTCCCTGAAATTTGTAGGTAAATTTCTCGTGCTGAATGCCGAGCAACTGAAGCATCGTGGCATGAAAATCGTGCACCGTGACCACGTCCTCGACGGCGTTGTAGCCGAAGTCGTCGGTGTTGCCGTAGCTGATGCCGCCCTTAATGCCACCACCAGCCATCCAGAACGAAAAGCCCTTGATGTGATGATCGCGGCCGGAGCCCTGAGCCATCGGCGTGCGGCCGAACTCACCGCCCCAAATGACGAGCGTATCATCGAGCATGCCGCGATCCTTCAGGTCCTTGACCAGCGCAGCCGACGCCTTGTCGACGTGCTTTGCCGTGGTGAGCACGCCGTTCTTGATGCCGCCGTGATGATCCCAGCCGCGATGATACAATTGGATGAAACGCGTGCCGCGCTCGGCCAGGCGCCGCGCTAACAGGCAGTTGCTCGCGAATGAGCCGTCTCCCGGCTTGGCTCCGTAGAGGTCGAAGACGTGCTTCGGTTCCTTTGACGTGTCGATCAACTCCGGCACGCTGGCCTGCATGCGGAAGGCCATCTCGTATTGGCTAATGCGCGTCTCGATTTCCGGGTCGGCCACGGCCTTGTTGCGAAGCTTGTTTAGGGCGTTGACGGCGTTGATGACCTCGCCCTGCCCCTTGCTGCTCACCCCCTTCGGGTTGCTGATGTAGAGCACCGGGTCGCCGGTCGAGTGAAAGTGCACGCCCTGGTAACGGCTCGGAAGGAAGCCGCTGTGCCACTGGCGAGAGGCGATCGGCTGATCCTGTCCACCTCCATTGGAGGACAGCACGACGTAGCCCGGCAGATTGTCGCTGCCGTTGCCCAACCCGTACAGCACCCACGACCCCATGCTCGGCCGGCCGGAGATCTGCGTACCGGTGTTCATGAACGTATGCGCCGGGTCGTGGTTGATCTGCTGCGTGGTCATCGACCGGACGATACAGATGTCATCGGCAATACTGCCGATGTGCGGCAGTGCCTTGGAGATCGACTGGCCGGATTTGCCGTACTTCTCAAACTCATGCTGTGGCCCGAGGCACTTCAGCGCCTTGTTCCCCTGCAACTGCGCGATAGGCTGACCATCGGTGATCGACTTGGGCATCCCCTTGCCGTTCATCTCGGCCAACTTCGGTTTGTAGTCGAGTGTCTCGAGATGCGACGGCCCGCCTGCCATGCAGAGATGGATCACCCGCTTGGCCTTGGGCGCGAAGTGCAGCGGATTGACCGCACCGCCGGATGCCAGCGGCGAGACCTCCTTGGCCAAGCCACGCGGCCCAAGCATCGAGGTCAGCGCCAGCGAGCCGATCCCGACGGAGACGCCGTTCAGGAACGAGCGGCGGTTCAGTTGGTTGGTGAAGTGTTGTTGTGTATTCATTTTAAAAATCAAAAGCGTGAGGTGGTCTCGTACAGATTCATGATGGCACGGGCGACGGCGGACCAAGCGGCAACTGCTTCCGGTTTCAGCACATCAGCCGCGGGCCATTGCCCTGCTGTGGCTGCCTGCTTGGCCGCCTCGGCGTCGGCGTTGTATTGACCCAGTTGAGACTTGGCCAAGCCAAGCAGGATTGATCTTTCCTCGGCCGACGGCTCGCGCGAAAGCGCCCGGTCGAACGCCCAGTCCAACCGGGCCTCGTCGGTGTTCCCGCCGTTTTGCAAAATCCGCTCCGCAAACACCCGGGCCGCCTCGACGAAGGTCGGGTCGTTCAGCAGCACCAGCGCCTGCTGAGGAGTGTTCGACCGCGCCCGCTCGGCGGAACATTCCTCGCGGCTCGGGGCGTCGAACGCCAGCATGCTCGGATGCAGGAAGGTTCGGCACCAAAACGTGTACAGGCCGCGCCGGTACTGGTTCGCGCCGTTGTCGTGACTCCACTTGCGCTTGGGGAAATTTAGGTGTTTCCAGTAGCCGGCCGGCTGGTACGGCTTGGCGCTCGAGCCGCCATTTTGCTCAACCAACAGGCCGCTGATCCGCAGGGCGGCATCGCGCACCATCTCGGCGTCCACGCGGTAACGGCTTTGGCGCGAGTATAATCGATTACCGGCATCGATCTCGTCCAGTTTTGCGCTGGAAACGGACGCCTGCCGGTAAGCGCCGGATGTCACGAGCAGTCGCACGATGTGTTTCATGTCCCAGTCGTTCTGGACAAATTCCGTCGCCAACCAGTCAAGCAACTCGGGGTGCGTCGGCGGTTCGCCCTGTCCCCCGAGGTCGTCCAGTCGCGAGGACAAGCCGGTGCCAAAAAACAGCTTCCACATCCGGTTGACATAGGTGCGAGACGTCAGCGGGTTTTCGGCGTCCATGATCCACTTGGCCAGGTCCAGCCGGTTCGCCCGGGCATCGTCCTCGCGCAGCTTGGTTTTCGGCAGGAACGCCGGCACGGCTGGCAACACTTCCTCGCCGGAGTCATCCAGCCAGTTACCGCGTGGCAGAATGCGGGTCATGCGCGGCTTCTCCGTCTCGGTGACGAGCATGGTCTTGATCGATTTCTCGACGTTGGAAAGTCGTTTGCGCGACTCGTCGACCCGCTTGCGCAGCTCGGCCGTCGCCGGGGCCATGCCGAAGTAATGGCTCAACAGGGTCGACCGCTGGGCGGCGGTGCGCTTGGCCAAGGGCTCCTTGATCGCCTCGACCACGTTGCCCGGCAGCTTGGGATCCTCTTTTTTCTCAAGCTTGGCCAGTGTCTCTGCTTCCCACTTGGCCTGCCCCTCGGCAAACGCCGCAAAATATCCCGGCTTGGCCAAGGGCTCCTGCCCGGTCACGTCTTCCAGCGTCAGTGCGTTCACCACCGGCACACCGTCGGTTCCGCCCTTGGAATTCCCCGGAATCAACACGACCTTTATCGTGTCACTGGAAGCCTCAACTTCCACCGTATAAACCAGACTCTCCTCGTTGAATGCGCCGGGGCGGGCGTTGACCAACAGGTTGTCCACTGCCGACCGACCGTCGATGTTCACCGAGAAATTGCGGTGATGCCCGCCGCCCTTTGGCTCGCGAATGATAAGCTGCAACTTGTAACGACTGCCCGTCTTGGTTTTAAGGCTCATCGACACCGGGCCGTCGGCCCAACCGTGCGTGCCCAGCAGTTTTTTCAAGCCCTCCTCCGGATGATTCCCCGCGTTGCCGGTGCCCGGTTTTAGGTTACAAACGAACCCATCGACGCCCCGAGTGCTGGAGGCGAACACCGCGCCACCCATCTTAACCGAGTCGTCGCCGCCCAGATTCACGGCGTAGGCGAAGTTGCCATCGAGGTCCAGCCCGTTGGCCGAGCGAAACGTCCGTGCGTACCCGTTCGCAGCATCGAACTCGACAAATTGGCCATCCCGAATCTGCTCTCGCAGGGAGTCCATCTCACTGTTCTGCGACTCGGTCGGGATCTTGAAATTCGGATTCTGCCGCCCCACCGCCGTCTCCTTGATGTCCGCGAAGAAGGCCGCCATGCTGTAAAAGTCGCGCGTCGAGAACGGGTCATACTTGTGGTCGTGACACTGCGCACAGCCAAGCGTCGAACCCAGCCACACGCCTGAGACGTTTCGCACGCGGTCGGCCGCGTAGATTGCTCGATACTCTTTCGCCTGTGCACCGCCCTCCTCGGTGGTTTGCAGCAGTCGATTGTACCCGGAGGCGATCCTCTGCGTGATGCTCGGCTGCGGCAACAGGTCACCCGCCAACTGCTCAATGGTGAATTCGTCGTACGGTTTGTTGTTGTTGAACGCATCGATCACATAATCCCGATACGCCGAGACTTCGCGAACCGCATCGCTGTGATACCCGATTGTGTCCGCGTACCGCACGAGATCGAGCCAGTGCGCCGCCATCCGCTCACCGTAACGCGGGTCATTGAGCAACTGCTCCACGAACTTCTCGTATGCACCGGCCGACCTGTCGTTGACGAACGACTCGATCTCCCACGGCAACGGCGGCATGCCCAGCAGGTCGTAGTACAACCGACGAGCCAGCGTCACGCGGTCCGCCTGCTTCGAGGGCTTCAACCCCGCCGCCTCGATCCTGCGCAGCACGAACCGGTCGACGTCATTGATCACGAACGACTCATCTTCTGACTTGGGCGGGGCCACCCGCTTCACCGGTTTGTAAGCCCAGTGCAGGTCGTACTCAGCCCCCTCGGCAATCCACTGCTGTAGCAGCGCCTTCTGCCGATCATCCAACTTCTTGCCTGAGTCCGGCGGAGGCATAAGTTCATCCTCGTCTTCGGTAAGGATTCGGGCCACAAACTCGCTCTCCGACGGCTTACCCGGCACCACGGCGGAATAATCACCAAGATCAGCTAAAGCCCCCTCGCGGGTGTCGAGACGCAGATCGGCCTTTCGATGCTTGGCGTCCGGCCCGTGGCAGGCGAAACAATTATCACTCAACAAGGGCCTAATATCCCTAGCGAAATCGATCCCTCCCGGTTTTTTTTCTGACGAAAGCAAAACACTTGGCCAAGCGACAACCAGCGCCAGCACAACCAGTCGAAAACAGGAATTGCGAATAAACATGAGCAACATCACGCAGTAAGTGAACGCGGAAAACCTACCCACGCAATCGGCCCGAGCCAACCCCAAAACCAAGCGCTTGGCCAAGCGGCAAAGTTAGCTAATGACACCGTCGACGACTTTGCCGTGGACGTCAGTCAGGCGGTGGTAGCGGCCCTGAAAACGGTAGGTGAGCTGCTCGTGATCGATCCCCATCAGCTTTAGGATGGTGGCCTGCAAGTCGTGGACATGCACCGGATCAACTGCGGCGTTGAAGCCAAGGTCGTCGGAGGCACCCCAACTCATTCCGGGCTTCACACCGCCGCCGGCCATCCAGATGGTAAAGGCGTACGGGTGATGATCACGCCCCCAGCGAGGCCGGTTTTTGATGTCCCCCTGTATGAATGGTGTGCGTCCAAACTCGCCGCCCCAAATGACGAGCGTATCGTCGAGCATGCCGCGCATTTTCAAATCCTTGATGAGCCCGGCGCTGGGTTGATCCGTGTCCTTGCACTGGGTGTACAACTCGGTGGTAAGGCTGTTGTGCTGATCCCAACCGGCGTGCATGCACTGCACGAAGCGCACCCCGCGCTCGGCCAGGCGGCGCGACATGAGGCAGTTGTACGCGAACGTCCCGGGCTCGCGCACCTGCGGGCCGTACAGGTCCAGCACGTGATCTGGCTCGTCAGAAAAATCGGTCAACTCCGGCACGGATGTCTGCATCTTATACGCCATTTCGTACTGGGCGATGCGGGTGCGGATTTCCGGGTCGCCGGTCTGCTGAAATTTTATTTCGTTTAACTC
>JAPPPH010000064.1 GCA_028817635.1 Verrucomicrobiales bacterium
ACGCCCGCTCGAACCGAACGCCCTTTTTGGCCAAGCGCTCCAGCACCGGAGTCTGCACGTAGGGATCACCGTAGCAACCCAGTTCCGGCCCGGTGTCTTCGGACACGATGAGCAGAATGTTCGGCCGATCTGCCGCCTGACCAAGCGCTTGGCCAAGCGCAACGAACAGCAGCAGGCAAACAAATCCCCGGTGGTGGTTCAGGCGCACTATTTCAAAAACTCCTTCCGCTTGGCCAAAGCGTCCAGCTCGCTGAGTTTCAGCCGCACGCTGACGATGTAGGGGGCCTCGCCCTTAGTCCAGTGCCCGTAGGTGGTGGTGACCAACGTGTCGTCCGGCAGAATCTCCACCGGAGGATAGGCGCAGTCGGCACCCTTCGTGTTGTCCATCAACCGCACCCGATATTGGCCCTCTCTCCCCTTGGCGATGTCCTCGTAGGTGCCCACCCACGCGACCCAGTCGCCAAAGGTCGGTGTATCGTGGGTGCGATCGCGAAAGGAGATGAACAGCCGACCGTCCTTCGTGTAGCGGCCGGTGTGGCGGTCGCCGGTCAAAGAAGCCGGCAGCTCCCTTGGCTTGGTCCACGTTTTGCCTTCGTCATTTGAAAAAATGACGTACGAGTTTCGGCGGCGGGAATTCTCACGGAGCAACACACAAAGCTGCCTGCCATCCGGGGACCGGATGATGCCCGGCTCGCACAGGTGCACGTCGCTGCGCGCAAGGATTGCCTCCGGTTGCGCCCACGTCAGGCCGCCGTCTCTGGAGAATGTTTTGAACAGGGTAAACACAACCGGTTTTTCCTGTTTTGCTTTGCTTGTAAAAAAACGGCCGTCGTCGTGGAACATGGCCATGTAGTGGCCCTTGCCGGTCTTCACCGGCTCGAGGCATCCCATGACAACGATGCCTCCCCAGTCGCCGGCCTTTTTCAATTCACTCCAGCTTTGGCCGTCGTTCTCGCTTACCGCCAGTCGCGCCGGGTAGAGGCCGGACCACATGATGAGGCGTTTCGTTCCGTTCGCATCGATCACCCGGTGAATCGTCGGCACCTCCCGACTGGTTTCCCAACTTTTTGGCGTGGGCAGGCGCTTGGTCCACGTCAACCCGCCGTCCGTGCTGCGCTTATAAACGATGCCGCCCCGACCGTGGCCCTTGGGATAGACAATCAGCATCGTCTTATTGTCCTCCAGCAACACCGTGGTCGGGTGGCCGAGGTACTGGCCCTTCTCGCGGTCAATGACGACCTGGCGATGGGTCTGTTGCGACAGGTCGATCGTCGGGATTGTGTAGCCCTTCGGCTGCAGTTTTTCCTCCGCTAGGGCGACTTGCCCGAACAAACAGAGGCTCGTGATAATGGGAATCCAGTTTTTCATCGGTTAAATTTTGCCAGACGCAGCCAACTCGGAATCGAGTTTTAGTTGATAAGCTTTATGCGCTGCTGCGTCCTCTCTCGCGTTCACGCCGTAGAAAATAAACCCAAGCGCACGGCGGCTTCGGGTCGGGCTGTTATTTGCCCCTGCCCAATGGATGGTCATCGCCTGATGCGCGAGAAGATCTCCGGGCTGCGCACGGCAAATGACTTCGTTGGCCTTGTCCTGCTCGTTCCCAAAATCCGAGATGCCCTGTGAGAACCCGAGCGTCTGCGTTCGGCTGTGCGGGCGCAGCCCTTCCTGATGCGAGCCGCGCACGTAACGGACGCAGCCGTTTTCCTCGTCGACCTCGTCAAGCGCCAGCCACATGGTCAGCGCGCGGCACGGCTCGAGCATAAAGTAGTAGCCGTCCTGATGCGGTGGCGTCGCCTGCCCGACCTGCGGCGGCTTGTTGAAGTATTGGAGATTTTTCGGGACGACCTCCTCGCCGAGCAACTGTTCCGCCAGACGCCGGGGTTTGTCATCCATCAATCCGGCGAAGCAGTCGTCATGCTGCTGCATGCGCTGGATTTGTTTCAACGACGATGCGTCGCCTTTTTCCTCATAATAAACTTCCGTCGACTCAAGTTCAGGAATGCGTTCCCGCTTGAATCGATCCAACTCAGCATCGATCGATGCAAGCTCCCCCGAATCATAAAACGCCGAAACCGCCACGAAGCCATCGCGTTGAAATGACTCAACGGTTTCCGGTTTTACGTCCATGTTCGAGTGATTTGACAGGCCGGGGAGCATCGCCCCAGCCTCACGAAAACCAAAGACAAAAAAGGCGACCCAACGGTCGCCATACAAATTGAACTGTTAGTTGTTCGAGGGCGGCAGCTGTTCCTTCAGCCCGACCGATTGTGCGATATCCCGAAACTCCTCCTGCTCGACGGTATTGAGGCACTTGCCGCGTTCGTTGAGCTTCTCATTGATCTTCACGACCTTCTCGGTCATCTGCTCGTGCGTGTCCTTGGTTCCCCCGGCCAACACGAAATTTTCCCCCTGCGTGACACGCTTGTGGCCGTCGGAATCGAGACCGACACCGAGCATCATCGCCTTTTTGTCACCATTACCCCTTGGCACGTGGCGGGAGATTAAAGAATTTGGCCAAGTGGTCAAGGGGCAAACCAAGCGCCCGGCCAAGCGGACGATTCGGACTTTCGCCCCGGCACGTTCGCCGATACCTTGGCCAAGCGGCAGATGAAGATTGCCATCGCACAGATCAACACCACCGTCGGAGACTTCGACGGCAACTCGGACAAAATCGTCGAAGCTTGGCAGCGTGCCGACAAGGCCGGTGCCGAGTGTGTGGTGTTCCCCGAGTTGGCGCTGTGCGGATATCCCCCGCGCGACCTGCTTTTCAAGCCGGCGTTTTTGGAAGCCAATCAGGCGGCGCTGGAGCGCTTGGCCAAGCGCGGCGGCAACTCTGTGGCCGTGGTCGGGTTTGCCTCACGAAACGACTCCGGCTCCGGGCGCCCCGCCCGCAACTCCGCCGCCGTTATCGAGGCCGGCAAGGTGGTTGCGGTCCGCCACAAGTCGCTGATGCCCACATACGATGTGTTCGACGAGGACCGCTATTTCGAGCCGGCCGAGAGCATCGAGCCGGTGGAGATTAACGGTAAAAAAATCGGCATCACCATCTGCGAAGACATCTGGAACGACGACGTGTTCATCCACGACCGTAGCTATGACCGTTGCCCTGCGGATGAATTGGCTGCAGACGGCGCGGAGATTCTCCTGAACCTGTCCGCCTCCCCGTGGTCGCTTGGCAAGGAACACAGCCGGCACATTCTCTTGTCGCAGTTGTCGGCCAAGCACAGTGTGCCGGTCGTGTATTGCAATCTCGTGGGAGGCAACGACGAGTTGGTGTTTGACGGCGGCAGCCAATACTACAACGGCCACGGTGTGCTGGGGGCAAACGCCGCGATGTTCGACGAGGACCTGCTGGTCGTGGACACCGACACGATCGAGCCGAAGCTCAGCAACACCGAGCCGGACGACGAAAAAATTTACCACGCACTCACGCTTGGCGTGCGCGACTACCTGCACAAGTGCGGCTTCAAGTCGGCGGTGATCGGCCTGAGCGGTGGCATCGACTCCGCCGTCACTGCGGCCATCGCAGTCGAAGCGCTGGGCGCGGAAAACGTCCGCGGTGTGGCCATGCCATCACAGTACTCATCGCAGGGCAGCCTCGACGACGCCGAGGCGTTGGCCGAGGCGTTGGGAATCCAGTACGACGTGGTGCCGATCGAACCGGTGTTCGAGAAACTCAAGTCGCAGTTGACCGACATCTTCGACGGCTGCGACGAGGATACCACGGAGGAAAACATGCAGGCACGGATTCGTGGCAACATCCTCATGTCGATGTCCAACAAGTTTGGCTCGCTGCTGCTGACCACCGGCAACAAAAGCGAGCTGGCGGTCGGTTACTGCACCTTGTACGGCGACATGTGCGGCGGCCTCGCTGTGATCAGCGACCTGCCCAAGCTGCGCGTTTACAGCTTGGCCAAGTGGATCAATCGCGACCGCGAAATCATCCCGGACTCGACCATCACCAAGCCGCCGTCAGCCGAGCTGCGACCGGACCAGGTCGATCAGGATTCCCTGCCGGAATACGACGTGCTCGACGCCATCCTCGAGGCGTACGTCGTCGACGGGCAGGATGCGGAGGCCATCATCGCCTCCGGCCACGAGGCCGAAACCGTCCGGCGCATCATTCGGTTAATCAACATCAACGAATACAAGCGCCGACAGGCCGCCCCCGGCATCAAGGTCACCAGCAAGGCGTTTGGCGTGGGCCGACGCATCCCCGTGGCCAAGCGCTTCATGTGACCCCGCCGCTTGGCCAAGCGCTTGGCCAAGCCGCCCACTCCACTGTGGATAGGTTCTGCTTGTTTTTGCTGAATCGATAGGCACTCTCGCGCGTCCCTTTCGGCGAATTGTGCCCGATTCGGATTACTTCGCTTGGGCATCCAATCCTGAATGACAAGAATTTCACTCATCGGAGCTGCCTTGATCAGCTTCATTGGACACTCGTTTGCCGCTGATCAACAGTCGGAATCCAAAACAAACAAGCCTCGAACGTTCATTAATGCGCTGCGCGTCGATACGCCCCCCGTGATCGACGGAAACATGGACGATGAGGTTTGGAAAAAGGCCCCCGTGTCCAGCCCCTTCGAGCAGCACGAACCGGTCGAAGGTGTCCCGATGACCGAACGCACGGAGTTTCGCGTGCTTTACGACGACAAGGCACTGTACATCGGGTTTTGGTGCTTCGACTCGGAGCCAAACAAAATCCTTGCCCGTACCATGACCCGGGACGACTGGCCGGATGCGGATGACTTTCTCCAGTTTTCCATTGACCCGTTTTTGGATCGTCGCAACGGCTACATGTTTGCGGTCAACCCAAACGGCTCGCGATTCGATGCCATCATCAACAACAACGCCTACGCGGGGAGCAGTTGGGACACGATCTGGGATTGTCGAGGCAGCATCAACAACGAAGGCTGGTTTTGTGAAATCAAGCTGCCGTTCGACTCGATCGCTTTTGCCCCGAACAACACCACGTGGGGATTCAATGTGGAGCGAACCATCCGTCGTAAAAACGAGGAAGGCAAGTGGCACAACGAAGGCCGCCACCTGAGCCCGTCCGCCGTAGCCAATGCCGGTGAGATCCGAGGTCTCGAAGGCTTGGGCCAAGTCAGCAAGTGGGAGGTCACCCCCTACCTCGTCGGGAAATATCAGCACGATCATATCGGCGGAGACGGCGACACAATGGGCGACTTTGGCGGCGACATCTCCTACCGCCTCGCCCCGAACCTAAATGCGACGCTATCCGTGAACACCGACTTTGCCGAAACGGAGGTCGACACCCGCCAGCTCAACTTCACCCGCTTTTCACTGATGTACCCGGAGAAGCGCGACTTCTTCCTCAAGGACTCCGG
>JAPPPH010000401.1 GCA_028817635.1 Verrucomicrobiales bacterium
TAGCTGCTCTGTTAAATATTTTTCGGCGGTAGCGATGTCGCTTTGCAGGAGGCGGACTCCGGTTTCGATACCGATTAATCGTACTTGTTGCTCCAATTCAAACGGATTGGACTGATGCATTGATCGAAGTTTCTCGATGAACGGCCCGGTTTTGTCCGGCATCCCGTAGGTAACGAACATGTTGGCAACGAACATCAATGGTTCCGGATCTTTCGTCGTCAGTTCCGTGGCGCGAACCAGTTCGTGGTAGGCTTGGCGGATCTGGGATTGGCTTTCGAAGAATTGGCCCAAAAGCAGGCACGCCTTGGGTTCGTCCAGTGGGCCGTAGGTCTTCAACGTGTGATTGATTTGCGAAAGGGCGAGCAGGCTCTGGTCGGTCAGCAGGTCGTCCAGTTTTTCATCGAACTTAAACTCAGCGTCTACCTTTTTTTGGAGTTCAAACAGGTGTCGCAGGTTTGCCTGCGCCGTGATGTTCCCGTTTGGGCTGCCAGCAAACAAATCGTTCGCGGTGCGATACATCGACTCGGCTTTGTCGGGTTGATTGCTGCGCGCCAATTCCACACCGCGGGCGTTAATATTTCGCGACAACCAACTCATGATAATGAGAGTGTCCTGAAAGTTGGATCGCTGAAGTATTCCGGCCTCCTTCGCCAGTTCTCCGAACGTATCCTTAACCGATGTCTCGATTTCTGTTTCCGAATCGATGGCGGAGATCGCGAGTCTGGGTTTGTCGAGGGATTCCCCACCAATTTCGTACTTGGCCAAGCGGAAGATTCCCTGATGGGGTTGCGTGTGAAATTGTTCGAAGAAATATCCGAAGCTGGGGTGAGTATAATAGATCGGGGTCTTGTCGATGACCTCGTGTAGTTTTTCGAGGATCAAAAACTCGTCCACGCGGATTGAGTTGGCGACTTCATCGGACAGTGCTGGCCAAGCGGGACTGAGCTTGGCCAAACGCTCGTGATAACGGGGGGAGGCCAGCCGGTGTGTGTCAACAAGCAGTGGGGGATTGGCTCGGTTTGATCGCGCCAGTTCTGCTTTAAGTAACTGCCTTTGTGCGCTCATGTCGCCGTCACTGATAAGGACGGCGGTTTCCTTGGGGAGATCGTCCGCGAGCCACTTTGTGTAAATGCGGGCGACGTCGTTTTTGTTGTGCGCCCAAACCACGCCGACATTTTGCCAGGCAAGCAACCCGGCGACGATGAGGGAGGCGACGGTAAGGCCTCCGTAAATGCCACGGTTCATGGCCTTGGCGAAGTCCGACGATTTCTGCCAGCGTCTGGAATCTTCCTTCCCGAAAAGGAGGAGCAGGTAGCCGAGGAAATATCCGGCCGAGAGGCTGCCCAGATAATAAAATGTTATGAACGGAGCGCCGACCCCGACAACCTGCTGGGCCTGTACAAGTTTTCGAGGGCTGAACAAATGGTCGAATGCCGTGTAAACGCAAGCGACGAGAAATAGAAAGTGAACCAATCTCAAAAGAATGGTGGTGATGGCGGATGCGGCAGCGTTGGTATCCCCGAAGCTAACCGGCCAACGAATACCAAGGAGCAGGAGCGGCAGGATTGACGTACAGGCCATCACCAGCACGACAAGACGGTTGCTAAATAAATTGGATAGGAACGATTTTTGGTCTCCCAAGTTATCTGTCAAGACTTCGCCGAATCCATATTCACTGCCGGTCAAAACGGCTGTCAATGGAAGCAGCAAATAAAGGGACAATCCGGCAATGCCGGTGAGCAGCAGTTTTAGCCAAAGATTTTCGCGGAAGAGGCGCATACGTCCGGTCCATAAAAGCGCCACGCCGAATAATGGAAGAAAGCCGATCATGCCCCAGTTGTTTGGGATGCTGATGGCGAATACTGCTGCGGCCCGGATCAGCCATCCCTGATTGTGGTCGAGTCGATACTCAAGGAGGCAGCGGACAACGTACGCGAATAAAAGCAGGTTTAGGATCTCCCCTGTGCCTGAAGTCGCGTGCTGCCAGAAGCTAAGTTGCAAACCGCAAACCAACGCGGCAAACAACGGAGGAACCCAGTTAAGGCCGATGCTCAAAAGTGAGTGTTCACTTTGTTCACGCTGGCGCTGTTCCTTCGTACGGTCGTGCGGGAGAAGTGCGACTGAGCGCACAAGCAGCGCGAGCGTGAGCGCACCGAAGATGGCAGCCAGTCCGTTCATGGCCGCCGGCAACACGGTCGCTGGAAATAGTTTCAGCGGGAGCGTGACCAAGTACAGCAGTGGCTGCTTGGTCTGGGGGAGATCATGCCAACCTCCAACATGTGAAATGGCGGGCAGACTGGCGAAGCTGATCCACGAATGGAGGGTGGTGAGGTAGAGCACCAATGCAGCCGCAGCGACCGTCCAGGGTAAGCGTGTGGCGGCGAATGAGTTCAACGGGTTGTTGTTTTCTGACATCAGAACGGTTGCGGGGGCAGTTGAAACCTGCCGCCCTGTTTTGACAAGACGGTTTTAGTCCTGTGGTTCCTGTGATTCCGGTTCACTTGGAGAGTTTAAAAGCAGATCGGTGATGCATTCGACATGTTGGGTATGGGGAAACATGTCCACTGGTATGACCTGCTCGAGACGGTAGACCCCGTCTGCGCAAAGAATGTTCAAATCCCGTGCAAGCGTGGCCGGATGACAGGAAATGTAGATGACTTGGCTGGGGCGCACCTCACGAAGTTGCTCCAGCGCAGCCGGGGCACAGCCTTTGCGGGGCGGGTCGAGGATGACGCTTGTTTTGCCGGCATCAAACTTGGCCAGCAAACTCGGGAGCAAGTCTTCCGTGCGGCCCTCGATGAACTCGCCGTTGTCGCCTCCGAACTGGGTGGCATTTTCGCGGGCGGCCTTAATCGCACCCTTATCGTATTCCACCCCGGCGTAGCGCTTGGCCAAGCTGGCCAGTTCGATGGCAAAAAAGCCCACGCCGCAGTAGGTGTCGATCAAGTAGTCTGAGCCGCTGGATTGGAACACTTTTCGTACGGCTTCGACCATGCGCGGCAGCATGAAATAGTTGGTCTGAAAAAAGGAATGATCCGGAACGGTCCAGTCCTCGGGTGTGATCCGTAAGTTGACCTTGATGCCACCGCGCTTCGGTGGGTTGGCTCGGACTTCCGGTATCTGGGCGTTGAGCGCCGGTTCCGCAATTTTGCATTCGTCGATCTCCACCACCCAGTGGGAGTTGCGTTTGCGAAAGCCAACCAGCAATTTCTTTGCCTTACCGTTCCATTGACTGCGGACAAGGATTCGATTGCGGTAGTGGTACGGTTGTGGGCAGGGGATCACCGGGGTGACTTTGTCCTGGGTAAACCCGCCGATTCGCTCAAACAGGTCGGCCACCTGTTTTTGTTTCATCTCCAGTTGTGCTTCGTAGGCCATGTGCTGGTATTGGCAGCCGCCGCAATCTCCATAGTATTGGCACTCCGGATCAATGCGTGAGTCTGCCGGGTTGATTACGTTAACCAGTTCGGCCCGGGCGAAATTTTTCTTCACCTCAGTGATGGTCACCTCCACGGTCTCATCCTTGATCACAAGCGGCACGAATACAACGAACCCTTCCACGCGGCCAACACCCTCTCCGCCGAAGGCGATGTCTTCGATTTGCAATGTGACACGTTGCCCGACCTCGGGGCGGAGGACGGCATCCGGTGTTGCGGGTATGTCTGTTGTCTCGTTCAAAATTTCAACCGTGCGCTTGGCCAAGCGCTGTGGATAGACCAAGGCCGGGGTACGTTAACCGCACGCCCGGCCCTGCAAAAGTCCGATGTGAATCTGGGGACTACTTTTTGTGGTGTTTCTCGTAGTGCTGCCGAAGCAGGTCGTCGCCGAAATCGTTTTTCAGGTCGCGAATGACACAGTGCACGTGGTTGGCATTATTTTGAGTGTTGTCATACTCAATCAGAAAGTCCGGTGCCTGAATCCGATAGTAATGGCCTTCGCCGACCTTGAGGGAACCGGCCCAGCCAAAGTGAATGTCTTTCAGGTCGACATTTTCCAAATCTGCCAGTGCCTCGTCAGCGATATCGGGGCGGTAATTGCGGAGGTACTCCTCGATGATACCCCAGAGCTGGGTCACCTGCTTTTTCTTCATCTTGGCGGCGGAGATGCCAAGCGGTTCGAGGCGCTTGGCCTTGCGATCGGCCTTGGTGATGATGTCGGCGGGTGCCTTATCGGCGAAAATGCCGGCGCTCTGTTTTTTGGTGAGTGACTGTGCCAGGGCTCGTGCGCTGTTTTCCTCCCTGGCCAAGACCTGCAAACCCTTGCGTGGACCGTCCAGTACTTTGCCGGGATTGGTGCCCCAGAATGACGGTGTGATGCTGGCGATATGTCCCTCGACCACTGTGAAACTCAGCGACAGGTGGTGTCCCTCGAATCGCCAGCCCCAAGTGCCTTCCGCGCTTGGCTTGCCGAAGATGCTGACAAAGTACCACTTCGGGTCCCGTGCAAAACGGCCCTCCGGATTGGCGTCGTGCAGGATCTGCTCGAGGCTCATGATCTGTGCGCTCTTTTGCAGTCCTTTGGCACTCATGACAGATGCCAACAGGGCGTAGGCCATGTGTTGCTGATCCTGCTGCATCTCGCGGAACGACAAGCCATGGCGGGCATGCATTTCAGTCGGGACGAAGTGCCAGCGGGTGCGGTTGTTATCGTCGAGTTTGAATGTGGCCTTGGCCTTTTGCTCGGGCTTGAGCGTGGCGAGGAAGGCGTTGGCTGCATCCGCCATTTCAGCGGCAGCCTGATCCGGGTGGGCCATAGCGCTGCCGGCGAACGACAGCGATAAAGCGAACGCGAGAGATTTGAAAATACGCAAGGAATGCATGCGCGGAAGTGCAAGCCATTGAGGCGAAAATGGCAATTCCAAAATGCCTCCTCTCGACATCCGCTTCGGCTCGGGGGATAACCGCCCGTTCATGGAACCTGTTTACGTTGGCATTGAGATTGGCGGGACAAAAATTCAAGTCGTTACCGGCGACAACCGGGCGCGGATTCTTGAGCGTCACAGATTCACGGCTGACAGAACCTCGGGCGGGGAGGGGATACGGAACCAAATATCCAGCGCGTTGCAGGAGGTGCAAACCGATCATTCCGTGCAGGCCATCGGAGTTGGATTCGGTGGGCCATTCAATCGGGAAACCGGCCGCACTTGTTGCTCTCATCAGGTTCAGGGATGGGATGATTTTCCCCTGCGTGACTGGCTTAGCGATCAGGCGGGGGGTGTGCCTGTCCACATCGATAACGATGCCAATACAGCGGCCTTGGGCGAGGCCCGTGTTGGGGCGGGGCGAGGCGAATCCCCGGTGTTTTACGTCACCATGGGCAGCGGCA
>JAPPPH010000347.1 GCA_028817635.1 Verrucomicrobiales bacterium
TATGCCGCCACGCAACTCATCAGCCAACCGGGAATCTTCGGGCTGATATTGGCGGCGATGATTGCCGCGCTGATGTCGACGGTGGACACGCTCATCACCGCCATTTCCGCCGTGTGGGTAAATGACGTCCATAAGCAGTACATCAAAAAGGACATGACCGACAGCCAGTCCCTCACGGTGGCCCGGTTGACCGCGATCGGTGCGACATTGGTTGGTATTGCCATGGTGCCGGTGTTCATGAATTTCGACTCAATTTACGATGCGCACGGGGCGTTTACCGCGGCCGTGACGCCGCCGCTGGTGGTGACGTTCGTGCTAAGTGTATTTTGGAAACGCTTCACAGCAACGGCAGCCATGGCCACGATGGTGGTTGGGCTTTTCGCAGTGCTTCTCTCGATCTTTGTGCCGGATGTGATCACGCCGTTTGCTCACGGTGTGCCGATGGGCGAGGCGGGCGAAGGGTTGTTTGGCGGCGCCAAGCAGTACAAATTCATGCGCGCCTGTTTTGGTTTAAGCGTGTGCACGATTGTGGGAGTGGTTGTCTCGCTTTTGACAAAGCCGGAGACCAAGTCGCTGACCGGTCTGGTCTGGGAGAAGGGCTATGTCCGATCCCTGAAAATCGACTGATGCCATGTCGAAATCTTCATACGCCAAGAAGAAGTTTTACTCGATCTACCGGGAGCTGAACCGGCAGACCTACGAGGCGGAGAAACGGCGTCTCGCTGCGGAGTTGTTGAAACTACAGCACTGGGTGGTGGAAAATAAAAAACGGGTGGCCATCACGTTTGACGGACGCGATGCCGCCGGCAAGGGGGGCACCATCAAACGGTTCACCGAGTATCTCATGCCCCACCATTCGCGCGTGGTGGAGTTGGGCGTGCCGACCAAAGAGGAGTCACGCAATTGGTTTCGGCGTTACGAACGCCAGATGCCGCGCAAGGGGGAAATCGTTTTCTTCGATCGCTCCTGGTACAACCGTGCCCTCATCGAACCGACGATGGGCTACTGCACCGAACGTCAGTACCGATACTTCATGAAGCGTGTGCTTTCGTGGGAGGAAAAGTTGATCGCCAACGACTTAATTCTGATCAAGTTTTACCTCTCGGTGGATCGCGATACGCAATTGTTTCGCTTCAAGGAACGCATCGTGCACCCGCTCAAATACTGGAAATTTTCCAAGAACGACGAACGAGCCCGGGCCAAGTGGGAGGTGTTCACCAAGTACAAAACCCAGATGCTTGAGCGGACCTCATCCGAGGAAAGCCCGTGGGTGGTCATCAATGCGAACGACAAAATGTATGCCCGACTCGCCTGCATGCTCTACACCATCTACCACATCCCGTACGTCGATCGACAGACGTTCAAGCCGTTGACCGGCGAGGAGTTGCCGTCCAAATACCGCATCGAAATTGACGGCGTGCCGTTCAGCAACCTTAGCTTCCGCCAGTACAGCATCCTCGAGCGCATGACCCGCCAACGCTGACGCGCTTGGCCAAGCGCTTGGGTTGAAGGTGTTGTGAAATTGACGGGAGGAGTTGCACGTACTACGTTCACGGGCATGAAGTTTAAGGTGATTCTCGAAAAAAGTGAGGAGGGCGGCTACACGGCGACCGTCCCTTCATTACCGGGGTGCATAAGCGAAGGGGAAACGGTGGAGCAGTCCATGGCCAACATACAAGAGGCAATCGAACTTTATCTCGAGCCAGTTGAGGACGACATGATGGTGTCGGAGGGTTCTCTGGTTCAGGAGATTCAGTTGTGAGCAAGGTGCCCAGCCTCCCCTGTGGCCGAATAATCAAGGCCTTGCAGAGGGATGGCTGGACCGTGGTGCGACAGCGTGGTAGCCATATTCGACTGCAAAAGCGTGTCGATAATGATTTGCTAAAGATTACTGTTCCTGCTCATCGACCTGTAAAGAGATCCACTTTGGCCCATATTTTGAAGCAGGCGAGAACGAGTGTGGATGAGTTCTTGAATCGTCTTTAACCCGCTTGGCCAAGCGCTTGGTTATTTTTTTAGCGAGGGGTGGACTTTGGCGATCATGATGTGAACACCCCAGCAGAGGGTGCCGGCCACGAGGGGAAGGGCGGTGAGTAGTCCCCATCCGACGGCTTTCATCGCGTCGTCTGCGGTCAGCAGCGAGATGATCGCGGCGATCAATGCGGGGAGGCTCAACACCCACCACGGCAGGGCGGCAAAAAGGGCGGCCTTTTTTAGGGCATCCGGCTCGAGGCGCAGTTTGCTGGCGCTGTACATCCAAAACACCAGCGAGGCGAGGGCTGAGAAGAAAAACAGGACAGGCAGAATTGGCAGCGCGTAGTCCAACTGCATGTTCAATGCTACGGCGCCGCCATTCAACAGGCCAAGCGAAAGGATGAGCAGCACGTTGGCTACCAGCAGGTGGCGCGGTTCGTTCAGCCGCGCCATGATCCTTCGCTTGGCCAAGCGCTTGGTTCATGTCGGCTTGGATTTGCTTGTTGCCCGCGTAGGGATCGTTGTTGCGCTTGGCGTAGTCGGCCAAGCGCTTGGTTAAATCCCGGATGATGGGTTTCGACTCCGGTTTGCCGAAGGCGTTCTGCAGTTCGTCCGGGTCGGTCTTGAGGTCGAACAGCCACGGTTGGCCAAGCGAGGAGTAGACGAGTTTGAACCGGTCGGTGACGGCGGCGAGCCACGGCTGGCCGTTAGAGGTGGAGCGGAGGAACGCCACGTCGTCCCACTTGTCGGCTTTGCCCCTGAACAGCGCCGAGGCGTCACGCCCCTGCACACCCTTGGGCAGTTTGTCGCCGGTGAGCGCGAACAGCGTTGGCATGAAATCAACGCAGCTCAGAGCCTCGTTGACCACCATGCCGGCGGGGATTTTGCCGGGGCAAACCATCAGGAACGGAATCCGCGCCGAGCCTTCGTACGGCACACCCTTGTTGAGTCGGCCGTGTTCGCCGCAGAGGTCGCCGTGGTCGGAGGTGAAAACGATGATCGTGTTGTCGATCTGTTTGTTTTTGCGGAGCGTCTCGAGGATGCGGCCGATGTTGTCGTCGAGACATTTTACCATCCCGTAATATTTTGGCATCAGCAACCGCACGGTGTCGGCGGTGATCCGGGGATCGGCAGCCGCCCAGCGGGGTGTCTGCGCGCGGGGTTTGTTGATCGAAACCGGGATCGGCACCTCCACGTCCGCGTACAATTTATCGTATGGCTTGCGGACTGTGTTCGGGCCGTGTGGGTCGGGGAAACTGACCATGTAACAAAACGGCTTGCCCTTGTTTTTGTTGATGAAATCGATGGTCCGATTCGCGAGCCAATCGGTGGCGTATGAGTGTTGATCAGCCCCTTTGAGTTTGTAGTCGGGTTCGCCTCGTTTATTGAAGGAGGCAATCATCGGCCCGGCTTTGGAGAACGCAAATACTTTCCAATGACCGCGGTTGAACATGTGGCGGTTGTCCTCAAAACCGAACTTGCGCTTGGGCGCCCACTGCGGTTTGCCGAGTCCGTCGAGATGCCACTTACCGGAGTAGCCGGTTTTGTAGCCCTTGAGGCGGAGCACCTCGGCAAAGGTCACGACGTCGTCGCCGAGCGGGATGTTGTTATTCGTGACCGGCGTGGCCTGCGGATACCGACCGCTGACGAGCGCCGCCCGCGAAGGCGAACAAACCGGGGTGGTGGCGTAGAAGCTCGTGGCGATCGCGCCGTTCTTTGCGATCCAGTCGATGTTCGGCGTGCTGACGATCTTGCCGCCGTAACAGCCGAGCGTTTTGAAATGATGCTCATCCGTCTGGATGACGAGGACGTTGTAAGGCTTGGCCGCCGCGAACGCTTGGCCAAGCGCAGTCAGGAGTACAACTATCAGTAACTTCTTCATGTCGGGAACCCTGCCCCTTGGCCAAGCGCTTGGCAATGCTGGGGGAGTTTTTAGTTTTCAGTTGAGACACGGATTTCACGGATTAGCACAGATTTTCAAAATGCATCCGTGTGAATCTGTGAAATCTGTGTCGTAAATCGCCGGTTTTAGTTTTTGAAACGGTTGAGGCGGAGGAAGTCGATGGGGTGGGTGGTTTTGCCTTCGATGGCGAGGTCGCTGAGGAGGCGGCCCATGACGCTGGAGAATTTGAAGCCATGGCCCGAGAAGCCGCAGGCGAAGTGTACGCGGTCGCTCTCCGGATGACTGTCGATGACGAAATGGCCGTCGGCTGAGTTGGTGTATTTGCAAACTTTGATGGCCTCGATGGGGCCAAGCCCGCTGGGCAGATACCGGCGGAGCGGCAGCCGGATCTCCTCTTCGTCAGCGGGGAACGTTTCGGCGGTGATTGCGTCGGGGGGCATCGGTTGGCCGGGGTGATGCCATGCGAGTTTGAGTCCGCTGCCTTCGTCGGGATCGTCGCTCATCGGGAAGCCGTAGTAGATGCCTGTGAGGTCGCCGTCGCCGTTGGGGTCGATATTCCAAACCGGAAACTCACCGCGTTGGAACGGCGTTGCATCCGGCGGGCGCACCCAGCCGAGGACTTGGCGGGTGACGGTGAGTTCCAGCTTGGGTAGCCGCAGCAATGGGCCGGACCACGCTCCGGCGCAGATGATCAATCGCGCTGCGGTGTGCGTGCCGGACGCTGTTTGGACGGTGACGCCGTGCGCGTCGTGCGACCAGTCGAGAACCGGTTCGTTGGTGATCAGGATGGCGCCTTGTTGTTGGGCGGCACGGGCGTAGGTCTCGACAGCACGCTCGGAGAGGAGGTAGCCGCCCTCCGGTTCGAGCGCACCGACCATCGCTTCGGGCAGGGTGAACTGCGGGAATTGCTGCGCCAACTCGGCATGGGTCAATGTGGAGTAGGAAAGGGCGTGTTTTTCGGAGGCGAGTTTGACGCCGCTGATCGCCTCGCCCTCGGGGAAACCCATGTACAGCACGCCGGTCTTGTGGAGCAGTCGCGTGCCGGTTTCCTGTTCGATCTCGTCCCAAAGCCGGTAAGCCTCCTTGAGCAGCGGCACGTAGTCGGGGTGCTCCTGATAGGTCAGGCGGATGACGCGGGTGTTGCCGTTGTAGGAGGAGTTGGTGTTGGGCACCGGCTGGCTGTCGATGCCGAGCACCTTGGCGCCGCGCCTGGCCAAGTGCAGACAGGCCGCCGCGCCCATCGAGCCGATCCCGACGACGATGACATCGTGGTGCGAACTCATTGGCGGCCGCGTTTTTTGAGAATCTTGACCTGTGTCCGCCGCTTAGCCAAGTCGAGCAACTGGCTGGGCGTGGCGAAACGGGAGATGTTCAGGTAGTCCGGTTGTTCCTTGTCGGTGGTTGGATAGTCTCGGAGGTTGCTTTTTCGGA
>JAPPPH010000522.1 GCA_028817635.1 Verrucomicrobiales bacterium
CCCACGCCCACGAGGGAAAGCTTGCCAATTTTTTCATCGGCCAGCGTCTCGCCGAAGCCAATGTCGGCGCGCATGCCGTCGATCACGCCCTGCGCCTTGGCCACGTCCGGCTTGTCGATGGTGAACGACAGATCGGTCGCCGGGGTGTTGGAGCCGTGGCTGATGTTCTGCACAATCATGTCAACGTTGATCGCGGAGTCGGCAAGTTTTTGAAAAATACGAGACGCCACGCCCGGCTTGTCCGGCACGCCGACGAGGGTGACCTTGGCCTGGTTTTTGTCGAGTGACACGCCGCGAATCACGACGTCCTCCATGCTTTTCGTTTCTTCCTTCACGATGGTCCCGGGATTGTTGTTGAGGCTGGAGCGAACTTCAAAAATGACGCCAAACTTCTTGGCGAATTCAACCGAGCGCGACTGCATCACCTTCGCGCCCAGGCTGGCCAACTCGAGCATCTCGTCGTACGAGACTTCCTCGAGCTTCCTTGCCGTCGGCACGATGCGCGGGTCGGTGGTGTAGACGCCGTCGACGTCGGTAAAAATTTGGCACAGATCCGCCTTCAACGCTGCCGCCAGCGCGATCGCCGTGAGGTCGGAGCCGCCCCGGCCCAGCGTGGTAATGTGGCCCTCCGTCGTCTGCCCCTGAAACCCGGCCACGATGGTCACGTTGCCGGCATCGAGCAGCTCGTGGATTTTCTCCGGCGTGATGTTGCGAATCTTCGCCTTGGAATGCACACCGTCGGTCACGATTCCCGCCTGGGCGCCGGTCATCGATGCAGCCGGAATGTTCATCGACTGCAGCGCGATGGCCAGCAGCGCGATCGTCGTCTGCTCGCCGGTGGAAAGCAGCACGTCCATCTCCCGCTCGCTGGGCACCGGCATCAGGCTCTTGGCCATGTCGATGAGATTGTCGGTCACACCCTTCATTGCGGATACCACCACCACGACCTGATCGCCGCGCTGCCGATACTCGGCCACACGGTTGGCGACGTTGCGGATGCGGTCGATGTCGGCCACCGACGATCCGCCGTATTTTTGAACAATCAATGCCATCGGCACATGCCCGGAAACGGGCGGAAGCTGCAAACTTGGCCAAGTGCTTGGCCAAGCGCGCAAAAACGCGGCCGGGTGCATTACAGCAAAGCCAAGCCGGTTGCAAGACCCGCCTCCCCCTTGGCCAAGCGCTAAATATGGATTTGTAAAAGAATTTTGCCAGTGTTCAACCGGCTCCGTATCTTCGCGGCGTGAAACGACTACTGTGCCTCATCACGACCGCGCTTGGCTTGGCGGGCGCCTTGGCGTCGGAGAAACCCAACATTGTGCTTATCATGTGCGATGACCTTGGCTGGGGCGACGTGGGGTTTAATGGCAACAAGGTCATCCGCACGCCGCACCTCGATGCGATGGCCAAGGGGGGGATGAAGTTCAACCGGTTTTACGCGGCGGCACCGGTTTGCAGCCCGACGCGTGGCAGCTGCATCACCGGCCGGCACCCGTTCCGCTACGGCATCCCGTTCGCGAACAGCGGCCACATGAAGCCGGAGGAGTTGACGCTGGCCGAGCTGTTGAAAAAACAGGGCTACACCACTGGCCACTTCGGTAAGTGGCACCTTGGCACGCTCACGAAAACGGTGAAGGACGCCAACCGCGGCGGCCCTCGCGGCGCGAAAAATTATTCGCCGCCACAGGTGAACGGCTTCGACATCTGCTTCAGCACCGAGTCGAAGGTGCCAACGTGGGATCCGCTCTTCCGGCCCAAGGGCAACAACTCCAGGCAGTGGTGGGATCCGGTGGCGGCCGCGACCGACGCCAATCCCTACGGAACCGCCTACTGGAATGAACACGGCGAGAGCGTTACCGAAAACACCCGCGGCGCGAACTCGCGCGTGATCATGGATCGCGCCATTCCGTTCATCCAAAAGGCCACCCAAGCCAGACAGCCGTTTTTCAGCATCATCTGGTTTCACACGCCGCACCTGCCGGTCGTCGCCGGGCCGAGGTTCATGGCGATGTACAAGGATCACCCGAAGTACGCGCAGCATTACTACGGCTGCATCACCGCGATGGACGAACAGGTCGGGCGACTCCGCAGCGAACTGCGCAAACTGGGCGCGGCGGAAAACACGCTGCTGTTTTTCTGCAGCGACAACGGCCCCGAGGGCCAGACCGGCAAGGCGCCCGGGAGCGCCGGGCACCTGAGCGGCCGCAAGCGTTCGCTGCTCGAGGGTGGCATCCGCGTGCCGGGACTCGTCGAGTGGCCGGCGCGGATCAAGCCCGGCCGCACCACCAACGTCCCGTGCGTCACCAGCGACTATTTGCCGACGATCCTCGCGCTGCTTGGCGTCGAGCCGATTACCGACCGGCCGATCGACGGCATCAGTCTCGTGCCGTTGTTCGACGGCAAATTGGCCAAGCGCGGCCGGCCGATTGGCTTTGAGTCGAAGGGCCAAACCGCGTGGATCGGCGACCGGTACAAACTCTACTACAGTGGCAAGGCCAAGGGTGCGCCGCAGCTGTTCGACCTCATCGCCGATCCGTCGGAGAAACAGGACTTGGCCAAGCGCGAGCCCGGCTTGGCCAAGCGCTTGGCCAAGGAGCTGGCCGCTTGGCAGGAATCGTGCCGCGCCAGTGCCGCTGGCAGAGACTACTGACCGTGCGACATCGCCGCCCCAAACGCCGGTGGCTTCGCTGGCTGCTGTTGCTGATCGTCGTCGATGCCGCGGCGTATTACTGGTGGTGGAACAACCAGGCGGAGCGGCGTTACAACGGCATTATCCGCGACGCGGCGGCGGAGTTCGGCGTGGAGTACGCGCTGATCAAGGCGGTCATCTGGCAGGAGAGTCGCTTCGACGAAAAGGCGGTAGGCAAGGCCGGCGAAATCGGGCTGATGCAGTTGATGGAACTGGCCGCGTTCGAGTGGGCCGACGAACACGGCGTGCGCGACTTCGAGCACACGCACGTTTTCGATCCGCGCACCAACATCCTCGCGGGGACGTACTATTTGAAAACGCGATTGGCTCGCTATCCGCACACTGACGATCCCCTGCCCTACGCTCTAGCCGACTACAACGCCGGGCGTGCACACGTTTTGCGCTGGGGCAAGGACGCCGCCCGCACCAACAGCGCGTTGTTTCTGCAAAACATGGACTACCCCGGGACGCGTCGCTACATCGATCAGGTCACACAGCGCCGCGACCACTACCGGTAGTCGGCGTCGTAATTGTAGATGTCCCACTTCATCTGCCACGAGCCGTCCGGCTGTTTTTCGCTGAGGATCATGTACTTGTAAGTTTTCGTCATCCGCACCCCATCCGGAGTTTCCTCGATGTTTTTGCCTGTGCCCCGAAAGGCGGCCATGTTGCCAAACGTGATCACCTCCGATATCGGCTCGGCCATCTCGATAATTTTGTTGGTGCGACCCTTGAAATACTCCTGATAGCCGGCCAACACCACGTCGCGCCCCACCTCCATCGGCAACTCCGCCTGCATGTAAATCGTGTCATCGGTGTAGAGCTTCGCGCAGCCCTCGGCATCGCCATCGGTGTACGCCTTCACGAAAGAATCGATCAGTTTCTTTTGCCCATCATAAACCGGGCCGCTGTCGACGACCACCCCGTACGGCTCCGAGCCAGTCGCAACAAAACTAAACCCAACAACCACACCCAGCACAAACGCAGCCACGGTAAACAGATGATTTTTCATTTTTTAAATTGGTGAGGGGCGACTATCGGGAAACACGGCAAAACCGTCAAAGTAAAACCTCTGCGGCCCTCCGCATCTCTGCGTACTCTGCGTTTAAAAACGAACAAACAGCATCCGAAGTTTGCCTCCACTCCCGAGTCGGGTAAACTGCGTGCGTGCTGGTTGATTTTACCAAGATGAACGGGGCCGGGAACGATTTCGTGATGATCGACAATCGCGAACTCGGACTCCAACTGTCCACCGAACAGATTCAAACCCTCTGCCACCGCCAACGTGGGGTTGGGGCGGATGGAGTCCTACTGTTGCGGGAAGCCAAGGGCGACGCCGATTTGGGTTGGGATTTTTTTAACCAAGATGGCAGCGAAGCGGAAATGTGCGGCAACGGCGCGCGGTGCTTTGCGCGGTTCGCCCAGCGTAACCTCGACGGTCGCACCTCCATTTCGTTCGAGACGCTGGCCGGCGTGATTCAATCCAACCTCGAGGGCGAACGCGTGACAATTGGCCTCACGCCGCCGGAAGACTTGCGCCTTGGCGACCGAATCAGCACGTCCACCGGTGAGGTCGAGATTCACTCGGTGAACACCGGCGTGCCTCACGCGGTGTTGTTCGTCGACGACGCCGACGAGGCGATGGTCTCCGAGTTGGGTCACGAAATTCGCCATCACGACCACTACGCGCCAGCCGGCACGAACGTGAACTTCGTGCAGTTGACCGGCGACAACTCAATCCGCGTGCGCACCTACGAACGCGGTGTTGGCGAGACACTCGCCTGCGGCACCGGCGTCACCGCGTCCGGGTTGATCACGGCCAAGCTGCATGGCTACAGCTCTCCCATCTCGGTACGCGTGCTGGGAGGCGACGATCTCGGGGTGGCGTTCGAGACCGAGGGCGACGGCTTCAAAAACGTCCAGCTTTCCGGGCCGGCCGATTTTGTCTACAGCGGCCAAATCGAAATTTAATGCGCCGCTTGGCCAAGCGCTTGGCCAAAGAAAAAGGCTCCCGTTTCGCGGGAGCCTTTTCGTTTTATTGCGGTTGAAATTATTTCTTGGCCTTGACCCGATTCATCTCGAAGCTGAATTCAGAAAAGTCAGCGACCGTGCCATCGGCATCCACAGGGAAAATCTGCAACTCAATGTTGTTCTGGTCGATGCGACGAAACGCAACGCCCATAGTGCTGTCATTGCCGTTGTCATCCTTTCTAGTAAGAGTCAGCATCGGCATATCGTCCTTAGGCCCCCATGAGCCCTTGCTCTTCTTGCCCTTGTTGTCATAGCCGGTCTGCTCGACTTCATCGGTTTCGGCGTTCAGCGCGATCAGGCTGTAGGACTCACTGTTGTTGCCCTTAAAGTGGAATGCGAGCACGTGATCCTTAATGGCCCAATTGAAGGAGAGGGAAACCTTGTTGCCATCGAGATCGGCTTCCCAGGTGCCGACGATCCACCCGGCTTCGGCCTCGGCGATTTTGTCACCCAGTGTGACCTGTGCCTGCGGCGCAACGGCCAGCCCCATCAGGGCGAGGAGGGTAAGTAGTTTTTTCATATCGTTTGAATGCAGTCCCGCAGGTTAATCC
>JAPPPH010000083.1:0-296 GCA_028817635.1 Verrucomicrobiales bacterium
GCTTGGCCAAGCTACCGTGCCGGGATGGAGCGCACCGCTTTCACCGGCCAGTCGTTCGATTTTAATATCTCTGAGACGTGGCGTCGCGATTTGCCTCCCCCCAGCCCGGCATGGGTCACGCCGGCGCGGCGCAGTTACTGGCAGAATCTTGAGGGCATCCAGCCACGCGTGACCGGAGACTGGGCCAACCACGTCATCGCGGATGAAACCCGGCTTTGGCTTGGCTCAAGCGGGGACGACACCGTTCGCTGTATCGACGCCCGGTCTGGCCGGACACAATGGTCGTTCGTGGCAGA
>JAPPPH010000083.1:306-5267 GCA_028817635.1 Verrucomicrobiales bacterium
CCGTGCTGGCGGATGGCCGCCTGTTTTTCGGGAGCGATGATGGCCACGTTTATTGCCTCGACGCCGGCACAGGTCACCTCATTTGGCGAAAACGGCTTGGGCCACGCGACTGGCGCATTCCGGGCAACGGCAGGATGATTTCCCTCTGGCCGGTACGCACCGGGCTTGTCGTGGACGCCGGGGTCGTCTACGCGGCCGCCGGCCTCTACCCGTCGCAGGGCGTGCACGCCGTCGCGCTCAACGCCTCCGATGGCACTGCGGTCTGGCAGCAAAAACTAAACGTCTCGCCGCAGGGCTACCTGTTGGCGTCGCGAACGATGCTGTTCGTTCCCACCGGCCGAGGCAACCCGGTCGGCCTTGACCGCGCGACCGGCCGGCAGGTCAGGTCGTTCAGCGGCGGGGGCGGTGCGTTTGCGGTTTTGCTCGGGGACGAACTGATCTCCGGAACCGGCAACGACGGCACGCTGACGGCCAACCCGGTCAACTCCTCCGGCCGTCTTGCCTCGTTCAAGGGCAGCGCGATGGCGGCTTCGCCGCGGCACAGTTTTTTGTTGGATGAAAACGGGGTGCAGGCGATCGACCGCAGGTCGTTTCGCAGGGCGAGTGCTGACGCCGCCAATGCCACACGTCGTATCGAAGTGCTCAAGTCCGACCTAAAAAAACCGGGTCTCACTGCAGTGCAAAAAACCACCCTGCAGCGGCAACTGGGTGAGTTGGGGGACGCACTGGACGCAGCCCGCAGCGCACGATTGAAGTCGGCGATGTGGAAGCTCGACGTGCCGGGCCGGGGGGCGATAGTCGCCCTGCGAAACTGCATCTTGCTTGGTGGGGAAGGGTTTGTTGAGGCGCGGTCGGTAAGGGACGGCGCGGTGAGATGGTCGGCCAAGGTCGACGGGCGCGCGCTTGGCTTGGCGTTCAACGCCGGGCGGCTGCTGGTCAGCACCGATACCGGTGCGCTGTATTGCTTTTCCGCCACTGCCACCGAGAAAACGATCGTCGAAAAACCCCAGTTGGCCGAGTTGTCGCTTGGCTTGGCCAAGCGCTTGGCCAAGGTGGCGCGAACCGAGCGCGGCTGGGCGCTGGTCACCGACGTGGTCGACGGCCGTCTGTGCGCTGCGCTGGCGGAGGAGACGCAGTGGAGCATCGTCGGCGTGAGCGCGGACGCCGCTAAAGTCGCTGCGGCGCGGGAGCGCTTGGCCAAGCGTGGGTTGTATGGCAGCCGGGTTACCGTGCATCTCGTCGCCGGCAACGCGCTGCCGTTCACTGATTACTTTGCCAACCTGATCGCGTCCGAGTCGGCCTGGCTTGGCCAGGCGCCGAGCCGCTTGGCCAAGCACGAGATGGAGCGACTGTTGCAACCGCAAAACGGCGTGGCTTGGCTGGCGCCGGATACCGAACCCCATTTGGCCAAAGGCCTGCCCGGCGCCGGTGAGTGGACGCACCAGTACGGCAACCCGGCCAACACCAGCAACAGCGGCGACGCGCTCGTGCACAGCGACCTCGTGTTGCAATGGTTCGGCGGCCCCGGTGCGGCCCCGATGGTGGACCGGCATTTGCGCGCTCCCGCGCCGCTCGCCGCCGGGGGGCGGTTGATCATCCCCGGCGAAAACCTGCTGATCGCAGTCGACGCCTACAACGGCACCGAGCTGTGGCGGCTGCCGCTGCCCGGCTCGCAGCGCTACTCGATGCCGTACGATGCCGGCTACATGTCGCTGGACGATGGCCGGCTGTTCGCGGCGGTGGCGGATGAGGCGCGGTTGATCAACCTCGAGACCGGCGCGGTGGAGGGCACTTTTCCGGTGTCGGAATTCGTGCCGGGATCGAAGCGTCACTGGGGGCATACCGTGCTCGCGGACGGTCGCGTTTTTGGAACGGCCCAGCGCACGACCGCATCGCGCACTCAGCCAAGCCGCGCCCTGATCAGCGCCGACTACAACAACAATCAGGCCATGGTCACCGGCACGCACCTGTTTTCTGCTTCGCTTGAGAGTGGTCGACTCGGCGGCGGTAAATGGGTTTACGAGGGGGGCACCATCCTCAACCCGACGATCACCATTTCCGGTGGGCGCGTCTATTTCATCGAGACTGGCAAGCCGGTCGACGGCAACGGCCGGCACACGCTCGATGAACTCCGAAAGGCCGGCCTGCGGATCGTCTGTCTCGACGCGAAAACCGGCGGTCGGCTTTGGCTGCGCGCGGTCGACGGCCGCCTGGGGCAGAGTCGCAACATCCTGTTTCTCGCCGCGACCGACAGCCGACTCGTGGCTGCTGGCAGCCGGCTCGGCAACGGCAACGACACCGAGTATCTCGTGCAGTGCCTCGACACGAAGACCGGTCGCGAGTTGTGGGCGGCCAGTCATTACAAGGGCTTGCCCGGCGCGTTCACGCACGGCGAACAGGTGCATCACCCGGTGATCCTCGGCGACCGGCTGATCGCTGAGCCGGCGATTTACGAGCTGGCCACCGGCAAACGACTCGGTCCGCTGGACAAACCGACGGACTGGAACTTGAAACGCCCCGGGCACAGTTGCGGCACCCTCACCGGCGCGGGCGACTGCCTGTTTTTTCGCGCGGCCAACCCGACCGTGCTCGACCTCGGCAAGTCGGCGGCCGGCCGGTTTCAGGCCCTTGCACCAACACGCCCCGGCTGCTGGATCAACATCCTCCCGGCACAGGGCCTCGTGCTGATCCCTGAGGCCAGCTCCGGCTGCGTCTGCCATTTTTCCCTCCAAACCTCCATGGCCTTCCGCCCCCGCCGCGACAGGGAATAACCAACCGCGAATGAACATGGATAGACAGGATGAGCAGGATTTTGGAGTGCGCCGACAGAGCGAAGCGGCGATGGCGTTTTCCCTGTTAGATGGTTCTCAGTGCGTTGGATTGGTTGTAACCGCGCACTGAGAACCGGAAACCGCCAAACCGTCCAAAGCGGTGTCGCGTTGCGCTTGCCACCGCAGTCCAAAAGACACAGGGCCAAGCGCTTGGCCAAGCGGGTTGATTTTGGGTGGGGATTATCCCGGTCCACCTTTTTCGGACTCGCAGGCTCGTCCCTCCAACGAAAACCGTGCGCAAGTTGGAGGGACGAGCCTGCGAGTCCGAACGAATCTATTTGTTGATCCGATACTGGAATAAGGCCTCGTAAAGCCCGGCCTCCTTGTACAACGCCTTACACTCCTCGTATTCGTACGTTTCCTCGATCCACGGTTGGCGGTGCATAAGCATGAACGATTTTTCTTTTCGCTCCTTCATTTTGCCGACCCACTCGATCGCCTTGTCATATTTTCCCATGGCCGAATAAAAACGGGCAATAATGTCGGCCTTGATGAATTCGTAATGACTACGATGCAGCAGGTCAGACAAGAGTTCATAGGCTTCCTCCTTTTTGCCCCACTTCCAGTAGGTCACTCCAAGCGACATGACAGTGACCGGGTTGTCGGGGTCATCCTTAATGCCCTGCAGTAATAATTTCTCGGCCTCTTCAAATTTTTTGGAATCCAGTAGGATGACCGACCGCTCATGAATGGCCCATTGAAAAGTTGGGCTAAGCGATAACGCGATTAAGTTGTGCTTTTCTGCATTATCCATGTTCCCATTAAAATATTCGGCAACAGCATAAACTTGATGAATATATGCCGACTTGGGATCGTTTTCGATTCCTGTCATTGCCATCGCCGCCATGTTTTTCGAATCTCCGATGGCCATGTAAAAAGCAGCGTAAATACTGATGGTATTAGGATCGTTCGGGTTCCTTTTGATCGCACGATCCAACAATTGCTTTGCCTTGTTTAGATCCCATTCAATGGTTATCGCATACTCGCCCAAGCCGGAAAGTGCAATGGGATGATTTGGATCGATTTCCAAACATTTTTCATATGCAGTTTTAGCCTTGGAGTAGGCTTCTTTTGGGTAGGCGATGCTTACACTTGCGCTATCGGCATGAGCAAGACCGAGTAATGCATGAGCATCGGCATAATTAGAATCGAGGTCGATGGCTTGCTCAAACAGTTCGATAGCTCTGGCAATCGAATTCTTTGACCTTTCATCCATTGTTGATATAGCACGCTGCGCTAGGTCGTATGCCTCCGGATTCGTGGTGCCGCTTTTCTTCAGTTCGTTGAGTTTGGCTTCGTCGATGACGATGCCGTCTAGGTTCTCGCCCACTGACTTGACGATTTGGCTTTGCAGAGTGAACAGATTCGTGTCGGTGCCTTCAAAATTTTTCGCCCAATTGATTTCTCCGCTCGTCGTGTCGATGACCTGAACGTTGATCTTCAGTTGAGGGCCGGCTTTTTGGATGCTGCCCTGAATCAGCGTGCCGGTCTTTAGTTCCTGCCCAATTTCGGTCGGCGTTTTTTCCGTGTCCTTGAATGTCTTGGCTGAGATGGAACCAATCACGGTCAGTCCATCCACATTGGTCAACATCGTGTTCAGGTCGTTGACGATGCCTTCGACGATGTGGTCGTTTTCTCCGGCGGTACCGATGTTTTTGAATGGCAACACCACGATCCGGTTTTTGTCCAGCGGCTTGGCTGGTGCGGTGGCAGTGGCCTCCGGTTTGGTGGCCGAGGTGCCGGGTTCGTTGGCCGGCTGTTCACTGCTTGGCTTTAGCAGAAAGACTGCCGCGAGCAGTACGACCACTGCCACGGCCGCGATGGCGAGGGCGGGGGATTTGCTCTTGGCCTGAGTGGGTGCGGCCGGCGCTTGGCCAAGCGCTTGGTCTTGGGCGTTGTCGTTGGTTGTGATGCCCAAGCGAGAGAGGGCGCGGAGCACGCTGCCGATGGCTTCCTCCTCATTCCCGGCGAAATACTCGACACGCTGAATGCCGGCCAACTGGTATTTCATCGACTCCGGAATCTCGGTTGGTTCGATGAAAACCGGGAGGATGGTTTTCTCCTCCTCGCTGGCGAGGGCGAGTTCGCGGACGACGTTTTTGGACTTGGTGGAGTTGGAGGAGATGGCGA
>JAPPPH010000325.1 GCA_028817635.1 Verrucomicrobiales bacterium
TTTGCGCCACGTTCACCCGGTTGGTGGTGACCTCGGGAGATTCCAATGGGCCGATTGCTGCGGGCGTTTCCAACTTGGGCTCAACCAATGCCTGATCCTTGACTCGCTGCGGGTCGTTTGCCTGTTGGCGACCGTTGATGGTGTACCAGATTGCCACGGCGAACAGAACGGACAGTGCCTTCCATCCGATGTTTCGGGTGAATATGAGTTCCCAGGCCATGTCAGGTGGTGAGCGCCTTGGGTTTGGCCTTGGCTTTGGCTTTTTTGCGGCGTTCCTTGAAGGATTTAAACCAGGCGGAAATATTTCGGTTACGGATCGGGGTGACGAATATGGAGTTCAATGTGCCCCGGAGTTTTTTCAGGGAAATACCCTGCACGAGCTGGCCTTTGTGAGCGGTGGAGATGGCTCCAGTCTCCTCGGAGACGACGATCACCAGCGAGTCGGATTCCTCGCTCATCCCGATGGCAGCCCGGTGGCGTGTGCCGATGGTTTTGCTGATGTCCTGCCGCCGGGTTAGCGGGAAAATGCACGCCGCGCTGAGGATGCGATCTTCCTTGATGATGATGCCGCCGTCGTGGATCGCGTTGTTCGGGAAAAAGATCGTCTCGATCATTTCCGGCGTGGCTTCGCAATCGACCGTGATGCCGGACTCTACCACGTCCTGCAGATGGGTGGATTGCTCAATCGCAACCAGTGCGCCGATTCGGGATTCGCTCAATCGATCCACCGCCTGAATCACGACCTCGATATTTTCCCGTTGCTCACGCAGTGAACCAAAAAAAGTGAGGTTACCCAACCCGGCGAGCAATCGGCGGAGTTCCGGTTGGAAGATGATCAACGCCGCGAAAGCGGACAGGCCAAAGAAATAGTTCAGTAACGACTCGAGCACTTTCAGGTTTAGCCCGATGCAGACCAACAGGCCGACGAGCAGGCCGAGGAAGGCGAGGACAATTGGCCAGCCACGTGTGCCCCGAAAGAACGTCAGGGTATAATAGATGGCCACCGAGAGGATCCCGATCTCTGCGACCGGTCGCCAGTATTGCAGCCAGTTGGTTTCCGAACCATCCATTGTATCATCGCGCCAACGTCTCGGCCATGCGAACCGCCTGAATCGTCTCGGCAACATCGTGGACTCGGATAATTTGAGAGCCTTGGATGGCCGCCCAAGCGGCACAGGCAAGTGAAGCCGGGAGGCGTTCATGGATCGGTGCTCCCAACAGCTTCTCAATGAAGGACTTCCGGGAAGCACCGACCAACATCGGACGCTCAACAAAGCTAAACTTATTCAAGTCCCTGAGCAACTTTATATTATGTTGCAGTGTTTTTCCAAAACCGATACCGGGGTCGAGCACCACCTGCTCAATCGAAACGCCGTGAGTCGAAAGCAGGGCGAGGCGTTCCTCGAAGAATCCGCTCACCTCGTCCGTGACATTTTCATATTCTGGCTTGGTTTGCATTGTCTGGGGAGTGCCTTGCATGTGCATGCAGACGTAGCCGGCTCCGGCTTCAGCGACGACCTGCCACATTTCAGGTTTAGATCGGTTTGCGGCGATGTCATTGACGATGGCTGCCCCGGCATCGATGGCCGCCCGGGCGACGCTTGGCTTTTGAGTGTCAATGGAGAGAACTAATTCCGGTCGCTTGGCCAAGCGCTGGATGACTGGGATGACACGGTCCAGTTCCTCCTGCTCGCTCACCGCCGGCGCGCCAGGGCGGGTTGACTCGCCGCCGATGTCGAGAATCTCCGCGCCCTCGTTGGCCAAGCGGAGGGCATGGGTCACGGCTGCATCAACATCAAGGAACTGACCGCCGTCAGAGAATGAGTCCGGCGTGGTGTTGACGATGCCCATCACGACCATCGGGCGGGGAAAATCGAACTGATGTTCGCGGGCGATCCAGCGCATGCGCGAGGCTACCGCCACTTGGCCAAGCGGGCAATCGCAACCGGCGTCTAGAGGCCGAACTCCTTTTTGAGATAATTCTCGAGAAGCTCGGCCGTGGGGGGTGGGCCGAAGATGACCTTACCGTTGATGAAGGTTTGGGGCATGTTGGAACTGCCCCAGTTTTTGAAGTTTAGCTCGTAAATCTCGATGTTGCGTTGCAGTTGGGATTGCAGTGCGGCACTGCCCAGCGCTTGGCCAAGCGCCTCTTTGCCTACCACTTTTTCGGCATGGCTGCGCACGAGTTCCAGCGGCTTGGCGGTCTCATGATCGCTAAACAGCCAAAGATCAAATGCATCGTATTTATCCGGTGCAACCTGCTGCACCGCGAGGCAGATCTTGGCGTACTCACAGGCATTGACGTGGGACGGCGACGTGCTTTTTAACTGCTTGTTGCACTCCGCATCGAGCGGCATCGGGACGAGAACACAGGCTAAATTGTCCTTGTGGTTTGGCATCACTTCACGGACGAAGCCGTGCAGTTCGCGGCAAAGATGACAGGTGTAATCAAACATCAAAACGAACCGATGTGGTGCGTCGCGTTTTCCGATCACTGGCAGAGTTGAAGTGTCGAGGCTGATTCCGGCACGCGGGATGGGGAATAATTCGGCAGTGGCCGGCTTAGCGGCCGGCGGGGTGTTGGTTACGACTACTGGCGTTGGCGGGGTGTTGGTCTTGACGACTGGCGTTGGGGTATTTGTTTGGGTGATTTGCGCTACTTCATTCGTTTTTTTGCCGGCCATTTGTTTGACCCAATGATCGTCTGCCGGCATGAGCAACTGGCCTGCGGCAATCAGCACGACGAGTCCCGCCGCGGCAGCGGTTGCCCCGCCAAGGTTTAGCCGCACGGATAATTTATCCGCAATAGAAGTGGCCTGCGTGAGGAACAGGATCGCCGCAAAGGAGGCCAGCGCATGCGCGGTACAGCAGTAGGTGCAGAATGATTTGATGGCAATTGCCTGAATGCCCACAAACCAACTTGCCGCCGCAAGCACTCCCACTGCACACAGGGTGAGTGTGTTCAGCGAACGCTTGGCCTTCTCGCGGTTGCCGGCCTTGATGCCGAATGTGCTGACTAAGAAAAATGCGTATAGTCCGAGGCCGGGGAGGGAGACCGGGATTTTGAGCCACTTGGCCCACTTGCTGTTGAGCACCTTGTCACAGCCGGAGTCGGGGCCACATCCGGGAATGGTTTCTGCCTGCGAAAGCGCGGCCAGCGACAGGTATGCGGTGATGACCGCTGCGGAGACAAGCAGAACCCTGACGATGTGAATCCAGTTGCCGACCAATGGTTCGGTTTTGCTGGATGCACCTTTTGGCTTTTTGCCCATGTTAACGGAAGTATTTGTTAAAGGCGTCAATGGTCGCCTTGGCTGCCGTGTCCGAGTCAGGAACCGGAAAGGCTTCGGCCGAGGCAAAACCGTCGTAGCCAATCTCGGTCAACGCGGTGGCAATCGGGGCGTGATCCATGTGGCCGCGCCCGGCGGCTTGGCGATTGCTGTCGACAAAATGGACGTGGCCGATCTTTTCACCGCCGTCGCGGATGCCCTGCGCGATGCACGGCTCCTCGATGTTCATGTGGAACAGGTCGGCGAGTATCTTGACGTTGTCTGCATCGAGCGTGCGCAGATAACTCGCCGCCTCACCGATGCGATTGAACAAATTGGTTTCGTACCGATTGAGTGGCTCGTACAGCAAGGGCACGTTGTACTGTGCCGCGTGTGCCCCCAGTTCATTGAGACCGGCGCTGAGCCAATCAAGTGCCTGTTCCTTGCTGACGCCGCCCCCGTGCCGGCCCTGCATTGATCCAATGATCGCCGGTGTGCCAAGCGGTCCGGCGAAGTCGATGATGCTCTTGATAAAGTCGACCGCCTTTGACCGAATGTCGGCTTCCGGATGGGTGAGGGAAAGCTGATGCACGACCATGCCGGCACCGGTTCCCATTGCGGCAAACTGAAGTTTCTGCTGTGCGAGCAGATCCTGCAATTGCGCTTTGTCGACCGCCTCCGGCCCGCGCGGGAAGACCTCCACCCCGTCGAACCCCAGTTCAGCCGCCTTGGCACAGCCTGCGGCGAGGTCATCCCAAAACACAAACGGCCCACCCTTGGCCTCCGGCACCAGTGCAATTGTAACGCTTGATCGAATCATCTCAAAAATGGCCGGTGAGAGTCCGGCTTGGCCAAGCGAGTTGCAAGCGAGAATTTTAATGGTTGATGGAATGATAAAAATGATTCAGCTTCCTCCGCAAACCAAAGTATGAACACATCAGTCGATACGCGAATTGTCAAACGGTGGATGTTGATTCTCCCGTTCTTCCTCGTGGTCGCGCTTGGCCAAGCGCTGGAATTGAAGGAATTGAAAAAGAAGGCAGAGAAGGGGGATCGGGTTGCCCAGTATCAACTTGGAATGGTCTATGACGCCGGAATCGAGGATGCAGAAGATACGATCAAGGAAGGCGGTTGGTATTTGAAAGTTTTGGACCCGGAAAATGCGGCGATAGTGCAGGGGGCATTCAAGGCGATCAAAGAGAACGAAATTAAACAGGATAAGGATGCCGCAATCATGTGGTTTCGAAAGGCGGCAAAGCAGGACTTGCTTGTGGCACAGGTTGCCCTAGGCGTTGCTTGCGCTGAAAAAACCAGCGAGGAAGCAAACAAGAAAATGGCCGAGGAATCCTATCGCTGGTTTATGAAGGCCGCGAAACATAATGATCCTGTGGCGTTCAATGGTTTGGGAATACTTTTGATGAATGGAGTCGGCGTATCCGGTGATTTGGGGAAAGCGAAGGAGTGGCTAAAAAAGGGTGCTGATATTGGATATGCCCCTGCGCAATTTAACCTTGGGCAGTGGTATGTACTGGGGCCGGGTGAGGCCGCGAGTAAGATTTACGCTTTGGACCTGATAAACGGAGTGAAGGCCCTTCCTGAGAAAAAAGAAAGCGCCGATTATGCGAAAGCCTTCAAATGGATTCGACTGGCGGCCGATCAGGGGTATGAGGATGCCCAGATGCATCTTGTGATGTTTTATTTGGACGGACTTGGTGTTGAGAAGGACGTCGAACAAGCCGTTTGTTTTGCCAAAAAGTTTGCGGAGTCGGGAGACTTGGGTACTCAACTTAACCTCGGGCTCATGTACCTTAACGGGACTGGCGTTAATAGGGATCTAAAAAAGGGGTTCGAGTGGGTCCGGAAATCTGCGGAACAGGACCTTGAGCGCGCACAACTGATCCTGGGTGAATTATACGAACAAGGAATCGGTGAGGATGCGGACGCGAAATTGGCTGCCGATTGGAATATGA
>JAPPPH010000496.1 GCA_028817635.1 Verrucomicrobiales bacterium
GATCACCGGCAACGCAGCGTTTGACGTCGTCATGCGGCGGAAACAAAAAACGATTGACCCAAGCACCGGCACCACGGTGTACGAGTTTTGGTTTTCTCCACAAACCCTCGGCGTGGCCAAGCTGAAGAAGGATCTGTACTTCGGCCTTGGCGTGGCGGTCGTCGACAGCGACCCAGACGCGCCCGGACTCACCGGCTGGGCCGGTTGGGGGCCGGAGAGCGTACTCTTCGAGGCCAAGCCGTCCGAGGCCGCCGCGATTATTCTCACCGGCGACCCCGACGAAGACGACGAGTAAACCAAGCGCTTGGCCAAGCGCAAAACCAAGGTGGGGACGCCTGTCCCCAGACGTCCTTAAACCATAGTCTGTTGCAAAGCGCCGTCGCCGCTTCGCTCTGCCGGCGCACTCCAAAGCCGCAAAAACCCTTTGACTTGGAGGGGGGGCGCGGCTAGGTTGCGCCGCGATGGCAAGTTTGAGCCTACGACTTTCGCTGCTGGGACTGGCGCTTTTGGGAAGCGCGCAGGCGGCTGAGGTTTAAACTGGTGTCCATGAAGTTCGTAAACCCCGCTGCCCGAAAGGCGACGGGGTTTTTTGTTAACCACCACGCATTGACGACGACATGAAAAAAAATCGGATCATCATTTTTGACACGACACTCCGCGACGGCGAGCAGTGCCCCGGCGCCTCGATGACGCTGCGCGAAAAACTCGAGGTCGCCCGTCAACTGGCCCGGCTAAAGGTGGACGTGATCGAGGGTGGGTTTCCTGTGATCAGCGAGGGCGACTTCACTGCGGTCAGTACCATCGCCAAGGAGATCAAAGGGCCGACCATCGCCGGTCTGGCGCGTTGCGTGCCTCGCGATATCGAGGCGGCTGGCAAGGCTGTGGCTCCCGCCGGCAAGAAGGGGCGCATCCATGTGTTTCTCGCGACCTCAAAGCTGCACCGGGAGTTCAAGCGCGGCACAGCGCACAGCCAGATCCTCAAGCTCGCTGTCGAGGGCGTGAAGCGTGCGCGCAATCTTGTGGCTGATGTCGAGTTTTCTCCCGAGGACGGCTCCCGCACGGAACCGGATTTTCTCGCGGAAGTCTGTCAGGCAGTGGTCGATGCCGGGGCCACCACGGTGAATATCCCTGACACGGTCGGCTGGGCGGTACCGGGTCAGTTCGGTGAATTGATCGGCCACCTGCACGACTCGGTGCCGGAGTTTCGGTCCGGGAAGGCAATCATCAGTGTCCATTGCCACAACGACCTCGGCATGGCGGTGGCCAACTCACTGGCCGCAGTCGAGAATGGTGCCCGGCAGATCGAGTGCACCGTCAACGGCATTGGCGAACGCGCCGGCAACGCCGCGCTGGAGGAACTGGTCATGGCGTTGAAGACGCGCGAGGATTACTACGAGGGCCTCAAGTGCGGCATCAAGACCGGCGAGATCGTGAAGTCGTCGCGGCTGGTCTCGCGCATGAGCAGTTTTGTGGTGCAGCGCAACAAGGCCATCGTGGGAGAGAATGCTTTTGCCCACTCGAGCGGCATTCATCAGGACGGCATCATCAAGAAACGCGAGACGTACGAGATCATGGATCCGGAGGATGTTGGATGGGGCCAAACTGAGTTGCCGTTGACCAAGCACAGCGGCCGCGCCGCGATGGCGATGCGACTCAAGCACCTTGGCTTCAAGCTCACCGACGATGAGATCACAAACGTGTTCAGCCGGTTTAAGGAGATCGGCGACAAGAAGAAATTTGTCTACGACGACGACCTCGGCGCATTGGTCGACGGCCAGATGACCAAGGTGCCGGAGACGTGGGTGATGGAATATGTCAACGTCACCAGCGGCAACCAAACCGTGCCCACCGCCACCGTGCGCCTCCGTAAGGCGGCCACTGGTCGCGCGAAAAAGGATACCGTGCTGGAGGACGCAGGGGTGGGCGATGGCCCGGTCGATGCCGCGCTCAAGGCAATCGACCGGTTGACCGAGACGCGCGGGCGTCTGAAGGACTATGCGCTGCGCGGTGTTTCGCAGGGCAAGGACGCGCTGGGCGAGGTCAGCTTGAAGGTCGACTTCGGCGACGGCGAACTCGTCACCGGCAAGGGCGCGAGCACCGACGTCATCGAGGCCAGTGCCAAGGCCTATCTCAACGCCGTCAACCGGCATCTCAACAGCCGGAGCCGCAAAAAACCGGCTCGCAAAAAAGCCAAGGGCCAACCCTGACAGGTTGCCATGAGCGATCACCCCAGCGAGTCCAGCGGCCTGAAGTGCGGGGTGCTTTGGGCGAGCGGCATCTCGGCGGTGCTCATGGTTTTGGGCTACTACTTTGTCGCGTCGGAGCGTACCACGCTTGGTTCGGCCATTTTCATCGCAGTGCCATTCGTGGCCGGTCTGACCATCGGTTTCCTCGTCAATAACATCAAGCACATCGCCCTCAGCGGGCTGGGCGGCTGTGTGTTCGCGATGTCGTTTTTGTTGGTGATGGGCCTCGAGGGAATCTTTTGTGCGTTGATGGCAGCGCCCCTGGCCGTTGCCGCGATGATCGTTTCCGGGCTTCTGGTCTATGTTTTGAAGATCATCTTCAAAAAGGACGAGTTCAACTCCGGCAAACACCTGACGATCCTCCTGCTGCTCTCGCCACTGCTTGTCGCCGCGGTCGACAAGGCTGAGGAACCGAGGCGCTCCAGTCCGGCAACGGCGACCATATCGGACGGCATCCTTGTCGATGCGACAATCGAACAGGCATGGGAGGCGCTTGGCCGGTTTGATTCAATGACTGGCTCCAAACCGTTCCTGCTAAAAGCCGGGGCGCTGCCGGTCCCGCACCGTTGCACGCTCGAGGGGGAGGGCAAAGGCAGTGTCCGAACCTGTTATTTTGACAAGGGCACCATCACGCAGAAGGTCACCGCGTGGCAAAAGCCAAGCCGGATGGAATTCGAAATCACCGGTGACACCCTGCCGGGAAACCAATGGCTGACCTTCAGCAAGGCCGGATACGAGTTGACGGAGGAGGCGGGCAAGACCCGGGTGATACGGCACACGACCATCGAGAGCCGACTTTGGCCGCGTTGGTACTGGGCTCCGATCGAGCGACTGGGCGTCCGCTCCGAGCACGACTTTGTGTTGCAATCGCTCGATCAAAAACTCCGCTTGGCCAAGCGGGATTGACTATTCACACGGATCAGCCATAGGGGTCGAAGCTTTGCAGGTTCCACTCCTCGATGAGGTCATCGCCGATCTCGTTGAGGAAGCGCGACGGCTGCTGGAGCGTCTCGCCGCCGGAGCCGTGCATGAAGCGCATTAGCGGATAGCTCAGGTACAGCTCCGACTTGGCGCGGGTGACGGCGACGTAAAACAGCCGCCGCTCCTCCTCCTCGCCGTCCGGGCTCTCGATCGCGCGGCTTGAAGGGAACAACCCGTCGCAGAGCATCATTACGAACACCACCTCGAACTCCAGCCCCTTGGCCTGATGAATGGTCGAGAGCCGGATCTGCTCCGGGTCCGGCTGCGTGTCGCGTTTGGACTCGGTGTCAAGGTTGCTCAACAGTGCAAGTTCGCTGAGGAACTCCTCGGGGGTTTCGTATTGGTCGGCAAAGCCGGCGACCTGCTCGAGATCCTCCAACCGCGTGTAGTAGTTGGGAAACTTGTTCTGCAGATAGTCCTCGTAACCGGCGGCAACAACGAGACGGATCATGTGGCCCGGCCCCTTGGCCTGCGCGTCGTCAAGCTGGCCGATGGTCTCAGCGAATTGTTCCCAGCCGGCGCCGGATTTTTTTGGTGCCACCCCGGCGATGTCGCGAAGCAGCTTGGCCGGGCTGGGCTGTTGAGTGATTTCTTCCACCAAACGGGCGTTGTACGCGGCCCAGAGTTTGTCCGCCGACTTGGCCCCCACGCCGGGCAGCATCAGCACGATGCGCTTGAACGCCATCTCGTCGCGATGATTGGCGATGAGCTTGAGGTGCGCGGCAACGTCCTTGACGTGTGCCTGCTCGAAAAACCGGATGCCGCTGGTGATGCTGAACGGGATGTTGCGCCGCGTGAACTCAAGCTGCAGCTCGAGCGCGTGAAAGTGCGAGCGGTAGAGCACCACCATGTTTTCCAGCGGGATGCCCTCGTCACGCAGTTCGAGCGCACGCTGGGCGATGAACTCGGCCTGTTGGTTCGCGTCGTTACAGGAGACGAGTGCCGGCTTCATCCCGGAGTCGCGCACCGGCGAGAGTTTCTTTTCAAACTGCTGCGTGTTGCCGGCGATGACGGCGTTGGCGCAGTCGAGAATCTCCGGTGTGCTGCGGTAGTTTGTCTCGATCTTGAACACCTGCGTGTCCTTGTGGCGCTCGGGAAACTCGAGCACGTTGCGAAAGTTTGCACCGCGCCACGAGTAGATGCTCTGCGAGTCGTCGCCAACCGCCATGATGTTGTGATGCCGGCCGCCGAGCAGGTCGATCAACTCGCACTGCACGTGGTTTGTGTCCTGATATTCGTCGACGAGGATGAACTGAAACTTGGCCTGAAAGTAGGTGCGCGCCTCCTCGTTTTCGCGCAGCAATCGCAGCCATTGGTTCAGCAGGTCGTCGAAATCCATCACCCCGTTGGCCTGCTTGCGCTTGGCGTAGGCGGCGTGCACCCGGGCGATGTCCTCCGTCAAACTCTCAAAATAAAAGTACCGTTCCTCCATCACCTTCGGTAACTCCATGCCGGTGTTGATCGACATCGACAGGATGTCGCACAGCAGGTCCGGCTTGGGGAAACGTACCGCCTTGGTGTCCACCCCGGCATCGGCGATCGCCGCACTCATCAGGTCCTTGGCATCCTCGCGATCCATGATGGTGAACGTCGGCGGGTAGCCGATCACCTCGGCGTTGCGGCGCAGGATGCGATGGCCGACCGAGTGAAACGTGCCGCCCCAAAGCCCGGAAGTGTCGCCGCCGATCAGGTCCTGCACGCGCTCCATCATCTCGCGGGCCGCCTTGTTGGTGAAAGTCAGCAGCAGGATGCGATCGACCGGGATTCCCTGCTCGAGCAGGTACGCCACGCGGTAGGTCAGCGTGCGCGTCTTGCCCGCGCCCGCGCCCGCGAGCACCAGCGCCGGCCCCGGCGTGGCCGTCACGGCGGCTAGCTGCTGGGCATTCAGCTCCGCCTCGTAGTCGATGTTCAGCTCGACCGACGCGCGGAATGACTTGAGGGCGTACTCCCTTGGCACTGCGCCATTCAAACGGCCAAGCGCTTGGCCAAGCGAGATAAAACTGGAAAC
>JAPPPH010000217.1:0-253 GCA_028817635.1 Verrucomicrobiales bacterium
CATTTAACTAGATACAAATACCTCGCAAAATCCGGGAGCAAGACAAGCACAGAACCTGGATTGGTTCAAATCCGTGTGAAAACTGCTTGGGTTTTTTGGCTTATAATTGGTATGGGAGAGAAGGAATTGGCGCTTGGCCAAGCGCATATTTAACATTCAGTAAATCAATAACTTACGCATATAAAAAAACCGAAAGTGTGACATTTTGTCCTTTTTGTTGATTTTTGAGTTGCGCTGTGAATAACTTGGGCTA
>JAPPPH010000217.1:263-5233 GCA_028817635.1 Verrucomicrobiales bacterium
GTCCCTATTGGTGGGGCGCTTGGCTTTGAACGCAGAACTACAACAGGCTTATGGTACGGTCATTCGCATTTACGACCAAGGGCAGGTTGCACAGCAAGGACATCGAGTTGTTCCTGATGCCGACGCTGTTGGCGGACACCAAGCTGTTCTTGTGGGTTGACCTCGAAAATCCCACCCCGCAGGAAACGGAGTTCCTGCTGAAAAACGTCTTCCACTTTCACCCGCTCTCGATCGAAGACAGTGTCGCGGAGAGTCCTTCCCCAAAGGTTGAGGAGTATTTGCCAAAAGAAAACGACGCATTCTCGCCGTACCTGTTCATGGTGATCCACGCGGTGGACTACAGCCGCAAGGACGGGGTGTTTGCGACGTCGGAGTTGAGTTTTTATCTCGGCAAAAATTTTCTGGTAACGTTTCACAGCAAGCCGCTGCGGCCGGTGGAGGTGGTGGCAGAGATGTGCCTGCGCAATACGGCGGACATCGCGCGGGAACCGGATCGGGTTGCGCATGCGCTGCTGGATTCGATCGTAGAAAACTACAAGCCGGCGCTGGACGAGCTGGCGATGGAGGTGGCGGAGGTGGAACAGCGCGCGTTGGCGGATCCTGGCAAGGAGACGCTCAACACAATTTTGCAGATCAAAAAAGAGGTGCTGCACCTGCGCCAGATCATCGGCCCACAAAAAGAGGTGCTCAGCCGGTTCACGCGCGGAGAGTTCAAGCTGATTCACGCGCACCTGATTCCCTACTACCGGGATGTTTACGACGGGCTATTCAACATCGGTGAGATGGCGGCGCGGTATGCGGAGTCGTTGACCGGTGTATTGCAGGTGTACTTGAACATGTCGTCGAACAAGACCGGTGAAGTGGTCAAGGTGCTGACAGTGTTCACGGTGATCACGACGCCGATGATGCTGGTCGGCACGTGGTACGGGATGAATTTTAATGACATGCCGGAAATGGGTTCCGGCAAGGCCGGTTATTTTATCGCGCTCGGGGTGACGGTCGCCGCGACGCTCGGCACGGTGGTGTATTTCAAACTCAAAAAGTGGCTCTGAGCCGCATGCCTTCGACCAAGTCCAGTTTTGTTGAAAAGGTACTCGGGCGCATTGACGTGCTCGACCCGCAGGATCTGCAGTCGTTCGTCGAGCGATTGGCCCGGGAGCGGTCGTTTCTCGAGACTCTATTCAACACGGTCGAGGATGGCGTGCTGGTGGCGGACGCGAATGGCCGCATCATTTACCTCAACGACGCCGTGACACGGCTGACCGGCTACGAGGAGGAGATGGTAATGGATCAACCAGTGTCGCGGCTTTTGCCGGATGTGGATTGGGATTTGTTGCAGGCGATGGACCGCGACGGTGGCCAGGGGGTGGTACGACGTGAGTTCGAGCTGAGTTATCCCAAACCAAGGTTTATCCGGCTATACGCCGCGCCGCTGGATGGCGAAGCCAAGGGCAGCACTGGCATGGCGTTGATTTTGCACGACGCCACTGAGGCCCGGGAGCAGACGCATGAAGCGATCGAGAGCGAGCGCATTCAGGCACTGACGCTTTTGGCCGCGAGTGTGGCGCATGAGCTGGGCAACCCGCTGAATGCACTCAGCATTCATTTGCAATTGATTGAGCGCGAGGTGCGCAAGCTGCGCCAGCCGTCCGGTTTGGCCAAGCGCCCCGACGAACCCGATGAGGTGAACGACATCGCGGCCAAGCTCGAGAAATACATCGGCGTGGCCAAGGGAGAGGTGAATCGACTGGACTACATCGTGACACAGTTTTTGCAGGCGATCCGCCCGACCAAGCCAAGCCAGAAAAAGAGTTCACTCAACGATACGATTGAGGAAACGGTGGAACTGTTGAGGCCGGAGTTTGACAACCGTGGCCAAGCGCTGAAGTTTGATCTAGCCAGCGACCTGCCGCTCGCTTGGTTTGATGCCGCGCAGATCAAGCAGTCGCTGATCAACCTCATGAAAAACTCGATGCAGGCGATGACCACCGGTGGCGAATTGGAAATTAAAACCGGGGAGGCCGGCGACGGCGTTTGGGTGAGCCTGACGGACTCCGGCGGCGGCATTCCGCAGGAGCAGATCAAGCGTATTTTTGAACCGTACTACACGACAAAGAAAAAGGGATCCGGGCTTGGCCTGATGATCGTGCAGCGCATCGTGCGCGACCACGACGGACGGCTGGAGTTGATGAGTCACGGTGGCAAGGGGACGACCTTTCGCATCTGGCTGCCGAAGGAGGAACGCATGCCGAGGTTGCTCGGGGTAAACACAGAGGACGAATGACGCCAAACCTGCTCATCGTGGACGACGAAAAACCGACGCGCGACGGCCTGCGCGCGGCGTTGGAGGATCGCTACGAGGTGTACGTGGCCGAGGACGCGACCTCGGCGACCGGCTTGCTCGAGGCGGAGACGTTCGATGTGTTGCTCACGGATTTTCGGCTGCCGAACAATGAGGACGGGATGAAGTTGATCGCCCGGGCCAAGTCCTTGGCCAAGCCGCCGATCTGCATTCTGATGACCGCCTACGGCTCGGAGGAACTGGCGGTGGAGGCGCTCAAGCAGGGCGCGGATGATTATCTGGCCAAGGGCCGAATGCAGATCGACGAACTCGAGACGCGCATTGCACGGGCGCTGAAGTTGCGCACGCTCGAGAGCGAAAACCAGACGCTCAAGCAGCAGCTCGACAAAAAATTCGGGCTGGAAAATATCATTGGCGAATCGGAGCCGATGCAACGGGTGATGGATGTCGTGCGGCAGGTCGCGCCGGCCCGGGCCACGGTGTTGATCCAGGGCGAGAGCGGTACCGGCAAGGAGCTGTTGGCCAAGGCGATTCATCAGCTTAGTCCGCGCTCGGCCAAGCCGATGGTGACGGTGCATTGCGCGGCGCTGTCGCCAACGCTGTTGGAGAGCGAATTGTTCGGCCACGAAAAGGGGGCGTTCACCGGGGCACACGAACGCCGCATCGGCCGGTTCGAGCAGGCCGAGGGCGGCACGTTGTTTTTGGATGAGATTGGCGAGATCGACGAGACGACGCAGGTGAAGCTCCTTCGTTTTCTGGGCGAACGGACATTCGAACGGGTGGGTGGCAACAAGACACTCACCGCCGATGTGCGCGTTGTCGCTGCGACCAATAAAAACCTGAAGGAACTCGTCGATGCGGGTGAGTTTCGCGAGGATCTTTATTTCCGATTGAGCGTGGTTGAGCTTTGGTCGCCGCCGCTGCGCGACCGCTCGGCGGATGTGCCGTTGTTGGCGCTGAGTTTTCTGCGAGAGTTTGCAAGTGAGAATGCCAAGCCGGTTGGCGACTTCACCGCCGAGGCGCTCGAAGCGATGATCCGTTATGAGTGGCCGGGAAACGTCCGGGAGTTGCGAACGGCGGTGGAGCACGCCGTGGTATTGTCCAAGGGCGACATGATTCAGTTAAGCGATCTGCCGCAGTCAGTGCAGAGCCGGGGAGTCATCCGAAGCGAGTCGGAGCTGAGCCGCCCGATCATCGACAAGGGCGTGACGCTGGAGGAAGCCGAGAAGCAGCTCATCATTCGCACGTTACAGGAGTGTCGCGGTAACCGGACGGCGGCCGCGAAGAAAATCGGCATCAGTCGCCGAACGTTGCACCGTAAGTTGCACCGATACGGACTGGAGGGAATTTGAACGTCAAAAGCGAATTGAGCATCCAAGGTCGTCCGGCCAAGCGTTGAACCAAGCATGTTTCGGTTTCAGGAATTTTTACACAGTATTGAGGAGGGGAAGGGCGCCAGGCTGATTCGCAGTCTGGTTTTGCTCCTGCTGTTGGCCGGGTTCGCGTTGGTTTATCATCTGAATTTCACACGCAACTTCACCGCGCCGGAAGCAATGGATGCCGCGCAACTGGCGCGCAATATCTCCGAGGGGAACGGATTCGAGACACAGTTCATTCGCCCGGTGGCGGTCGATATGCTGCGACAAACGGGCAACGTACCCGACGAGAAGTTGAAGACCTCCTTCCCGGACATCACTCACCCTCCGTTGTATCCGTTGCTGATCGCGACGTGGATGAAGTTGTTGCCTTTCGAGTTTGCGATCGACCTGGAGAAGCAGGACTTCCAGCGGTATCAGCCGGAGGTGTTGATTCAACTGCTTAACCAACTCCTGTTTTTTCTCGCGCTGGTGCAGGTGTTTCGGCTTGGCGAAAAACTGTTCGACACCGCCGTGGCGTGGTGCTCGGCGCTCGTTTTTCTGGGGGCGGAACTTTATTGGCAGTTCAGTGTGTCCGGGCTTTCGACCATGCTTGTGCTGGTTTTGTTTTTGGCCTTGGCCAAGGCGCTGGTTCGGTTTGAGGAGGCGGCCAACGATGAACCGGGCGGAGAGGGGAAACCCTCTTCCTGGTTTTCGTTAATGGCGATTTGGATTGGCTTGTTGGCTGGCTTGGGATTCATGACGCGCTACGGCTTTGGGTTGGTGATGTTGCCGGTGGCAGTGAGCCTTGCTTGGTTTGGTGGTAGGTATCGTGTGCGCGCGATGCTGCTGGCACTTTTGACGTTCGTTCTGTTGAGCACGCCCTGGCTGGTGCGGAACTACAGCATGAGTGGTAACCTGTTTGGGACGTCCGGCTTGGCCTTGTTCGCGCAGACGGCGGACTTCCCGGGCGACACGATCGAACGTACTCTGTTTTATGAGCCAAGCGAGTCGGTGGCCGCAGAGGGTGGCGAAGAGGAAGCCATTAAGCCGGGCGTGGCGAAACGGGTTGGATTCTGGCAGATCGCCGACAAGCTGAGTCGCAATCTTCGGCATTTGTTTTTATCGGAGCTGCCTCGTTTTTCGGGAGGTTGGTTCGCGGTGATCAGCCTGATTGGCTTGGTGGTGCCGTTTCGGAATCCACGGCTGCATCGGTTCCGGATTTTCCTACTGATGACGCTGGCGGTGTTTGCGCTTGGCCAAGCGCTTGGCCGGACGCATCTCTCCGATGCGGAGACGACTCTAGCCGACTT
>JAPPPH010000154.1:0-1131 GCA_028817635.1 Verrucomicrobiales bacterium
CTATTACCTCCAATGAACACACCTACGATGATCTTCACCCTCTCCTCCGAAAAGTCGACAAACTTGAGAAAGCGACACCTGTGCAGTTGATTGGGTTGGCCACTAAGATGACGGGCGGAAACGCATGGGGAGATAAGAAGCTTTTTGGATTATTGCTCGCAAACTATTCGGCTACAAAAGCCCCTGATAACTTCGATGTAGTGATGGGTTATGCGGAGGTTCTTTCCAATTCAGGCCAATACGCAAAAGCCGGGAGTGTCCTAGGAAATCTTACTGAGAAGAACTCCGATAATCCAGAACTGTGGCTGGCCATCGGGCACAACGAATTCTCTATAGATAAACACCAATCGGCGTTGGACACGTTTCAAAAAACGATTGATTTACTGAAGGACAATTCGCGGAAATCGATTGAACTAAGATCCGATGCCCATCGCCAACGAGCGAGAATACTCAGGAACGAACTTGAGCAACCCTTGGCCGCACACAGGGAAGAGCTTAAAGCAACGATCCCTCCCCGACCAACGACCGCCCCGGACAATCTAATTGATTTGACCACGCATTATACCGCTCCATTAAGGGGAATGGGGTCGATTCAAAATAGCAACGCAATTCTAACCACTCTCCCAATCGGGGTAAACACCTACAGCGGAAACCAATACGACACGCGGGGCATGATTTATTTGTCGGGCAAACAGCAGGAGCAAGCTAGAGGTGAGAAAAACCCATACCCCAAAAAAGTGGAAGGCATTCATATTGACCAAAAGTTGAATGTGTTAAAATTCCTGCAGGCAACCACCTGGACGGACCCGGACGGCACTCCCGTGGCAAACTACATCATCCACTACGATGACGGTACAAATGTTACCATCCCTGTAATCTACGGAGTGCATTTGAGAGATTGGTATCAGGAGGAAGCGAACCGGAATTTGAAAACACCTGAGGCAGAAATCGTTTATCGAGGATGGGCAGGTCAAAATTTTCCGTTTGGGCTTTACCAACAAGTTTGGAAAAATCCACACCCCGAGAAAAAGATCAAGACCATCGACATCGTCGGGCAAAATAGTTTTTCCAACTTCTTCCTAGTTGGGATGTCCGGCGAAGCACAATCCTCAGGTGAAGATGACCCAAAAG
>JAPPPH010000154.1:1141-2553 GCA_028817635.1 Verrucomicrobiales bacterium
GGCGTCGGTTAAATACTCTTCGTGGGCTTCACGGTTTTTTTAGAGGAAGAAATCCGACCAAGCGGCTTCGTTGAATCCGACTGTGCCGGTTTTTCCCGAGATGGCGAAGGGGCGTTTAATAAGGTTGCCGTTTTGGGAGAGGAGATCAATGGCTTGGTTGTTGGTCATGTTGGGGAGTTTTTCCTTCATGTTCATCGACTTGTAATCCCCTCCGGAGGTGTTGAACAGTTTCCGGATATTGCCCTTGTAGCAAGCCAGCATCGTCTTGAGTTCTGGCTTGGTCGGCGGCTTCTCCCGGATTGGAATAATTTCGTGATCAATCGTATTGGCCTCGAGGAATTTTTTAGCCTTACGGCAAGTGTCACAGTTTTTGTAGGCGTAAACTTTCAGCGTCATCTTTTCTTAAAGAAAAAGGCGGCCTTTGGCCGCCTTCAAAATGGGTGTGCACTTCGATTATTTATTTGCCGGGATGGCCCCGTGAACGGAACAAGTGGCTTTTTCGCCAACCGCACCGATTGAATAAGCCTCCCCTCCTCCAGGGCAAATAGGGAAGCCATCCTGAAACCAAACCGCCAATTGATCCTCGGTCGGAGTCTGGCCATCGGACCGTTTTTCCTTGGTCGCCCAAAGTTCCTTGTTGGCATCAATCTGTTTCAACTGCATGAAGCAGGCGGTCTGCTGGGCGTCTTTGCGCATCTGCCCAAACTTCGGCACAGCCACGGTGATAAGCAGTCCGATGATGGCCACCACGATCATGATTTCCACCAGTGTAAAACCGGCTGCTCGCAATTTTTTGGTCTTCATTTCCTTCGACGTATTCATGTCTTCGCTGGGCGTTTGGTAGCAAAACCACGGAGGTTGTCAACTCCCGCCGCTTGAGGATAAACCCCGCTTGGCCTCAAAAGTTGCATCGCTTGGCCAAGCGCTTGGCTTATTCATCGCGCTTGGCCAAGTCGTAGCACCGGATCTCGTTATCGTTACGCAGGTAGACACTACGGTTGGCAAACGCGGGGTGAGACCAGACGAGCATCCGGCCGGCGACCTTGTGAGTGGGCTCGATGAGTTTGGCGCGACTCAGTTCCTCGTAGCCGCTTGGTTGAAGTTTGGCGATGATCAACTCCCCAAAATCATTAGCCAGAAAAAACCGGTCACCTTGTTTGATGGTAAAGACACTGCCCCAGCTTACTGGGCGTTCCCCGCCGGAAGCCGCGAATGTGCTCCAAAGTTGTTCCCCATCCGAAAGCCGGGCGCAGATGTATCTCCCGCCGGGGCCGCATCCATAAATGTGTCCATCCACAATCTGGGGGGTGTTTTGCACTCCTGCGATGCCCCTGCGGGTGGTGCCCTTCCACGCCAGTTTGGCGGAGTTGCCGTCGGGGGCCACCTCGGTGCACGCCGAGACCCGGGTAAAA
>JAPPPH010000154.1:2563-5195 GCA_028817635.1 Verrucomicrobiales bacterium
GTTAAAACTCATGATAAACACCCGGTGGTCGGAAACGACCGGTTGCCCGATGGCCATTGCGTAAGTTGGCTTGACCGGTACCGACCAATATACGGTTCCGTCAGCAGGATTAAGCGCCTCAAGGGCATCGCTGTGCCAAATCAATAACTGTCGTTTTCCTCCGATCGTGTGGATGACGGGCGAGCAGTAGCCGGGTTGAGTGGCGTTCAGGGCTTTCCAGTTTTCTGTGCCGGTATTTTTGTTGAATGAGACCACAGTGGAAGCCTCTCCTCCGACGATGCAGATTAACTGTTCGCCATCCACAAGAGGATGAGATGCCGTCCCCCACTCAGGAATCTTCAAGCCGTAATCCTTTTTAAAATCCTTTGACCAATTCACGCTGCCATCTTTGGCGTTCAGGCAAAACAGGTTTCCCTCCGCCCCCAGGGCATAAACGCGATCTCCGTCAACGGAGGGTGTCACGCGCGGCCCGATGGCATAGGCGGCCACCGTGGTGTAATCGCATTCCCATTCATGAACCCACGTTTCGCTGCCGTCTTTTTCATTGAGGCAAACGACTCGTTCCACTCCGGGTAACAACTTGCGCACGAAATTAATGTTTCGAGGAGGCGGCCCATAGTGGAGGAATTTGGCTTTTGCAGGGTCAATCGGCTTGGCTAAGCGGTCCATGACGAACACCCTCCCTCTAGAAACAGAAGGCCCGGAATACCCACCCCCAAGTTCAGCCTTCCACCGTAACCGAGGGCCTCCCTCTGGAAACTTCTTGATGATGCCACTCTCGCTCCAAACTGCGTCTCGCCCCGCCCCAAGCCACTGCGGCCAGTCTGCCGCTTGGCCAAGCGAAGACCATAAGCACAAGGCAGCGATAAATATTCGTTTCATTGATCCAAGCGGCGGAGAGGTTGGCGAGATGCCATTATTTTGCAAGAAGCAAGACCCTGAAAAAAGGAAACCCAGCGACGGTTCGGCGTTTCCGTCACTGGGCCAGGAGGAACTGAGGATTAAAAACTCACTCAGAGTTGGCCCGACAGTGAATGAGCACCCCGGTAAGTCAACCAAAAATCGATTAAAAAGTGATTAAATCTGCCTGCTCAGCCAAACAAAGACTTTCTGTAACGATACAGATTGAAGTCAGAATTGCTGTCGGTGTTGTGAATAAGTTGTTGAAAAGTACTGAAAAAACGGCGAATTAAGATGTTTCGCCAAGGCGATTTTCCTCGTTTTCGGATTCCTGTGCAGATTGATTGTCAGTTGTCGTTTCCGATGAAGTTTCACCGTCAATTTCACCCCTCGAATCGGTATCTTCTGAATCAAAAGAAGATGCGAAGTCGATTTTCCTGCGTAATGACGGGATCTCTTTCTCGATTGCGTGCTCCAGTTTTTTGAGGAGTTTTCGAGATGACGATGATGTGGATAGGCTTCTCAATCCGTGCGCTTTAACGACGTCGAGGACTCCCGGTTTGACGGCATCCCAAATCGAGTACAGATCGGCGCGTTTTCGTAGCGACAACTCGTTCTTGTATGCCCTCTTAAAGAACACATCCAACCCCTCCTCGCTTACGATTGAGCGCCTGAGTTTTCGCAAAGCATAGGACAACACGATTGAGATGCACATGCTGAGTGCAACGACCGAACCGATGACGATCCCCGGGGTGGTGAGTGCCTCCCAATTGCGATCCGCGAAGGCGCCCTGCCACTCTTCGTTGAACCACCACGCGCGAGTCAACCAGGACGTTCCGCCGATGAGCAGTAGGGAAAAACAAATACCGAGCCTGATTTTATTCGTGAGATGATTGTACGCCGAGGCAGCCTCAAGGCAGACTGTGGAGTGCACAGCCAAGCGCTTGGCCTGGATTAGCAACCCGCTGACCAAGTTGTTGGCGCGGCGCGCTGGTGCTCTCTTTATTTCTGCGATGATTTCTTCCCGTGATGCGTCGAAGTCGCCCAGTGGAATCGTGTTCTTTTGGTCAACATCCCCTGTTCCCAAGTCCGGGATGTAGGTGGTGTAAATTCTTGGGGTGTCCTTGGTTGGAATGGTTTTTGAAAGATTCCAACACAGCGTTCCGTACGTGCGTGCGAAATCGCGGATGTGGTCAAACAAGTCCACCTTGTTCAACACGATCAACAACTTATGTTCCAATCCGACAAGTTGTTCGGTAAAAATGGAGATCGCCTCGCCGGTGGTTCCCGGTTTGTCGGGATCAAAAAAGAATAGGATCAAGTCCGCACTCTCAGCGAACCTGCGGACGCATTCACGAAAATCGTACCCGCGGAGTTGGCTGCCACTGGCTGAGTCGATCATGCCCGGGCTATCAATCAAGGTAAGGTGCCGAAGAATCTCCGCCGGGTAGGTCTTGTATTGGAGCTTGGCCAAAAACTCCGGGCCAAGATCAGCCATGTCCTGATAATCAAGATCGGGATGGGTGACAACCGTTTGCCCATCGAGAGACTCCTCCGCGTCGCCGTAAGTAATGAGAGTAAACCCGTCATCCGTGGGGGCGAGGCCGGAGTGCTGGATTTCAGTTCCAGCCAGATGATTGATAAAGGACGATTTTCCTGAGGAATGGTTTCCGAGAAAAAGCACCCTTGGCAGTCCGGGCACATCCCGATCGCTGATTGGCAGGTGGTAGTG
>JAPPPH010000203.1 GCA_028817635.1 Verrucomicrobiales bacterium
TCGTCCCGGCGAGATTTTGTTCGGCACCGACTCGCACACCTGCATGGCCGGTGCGTTCAACCAGTTTGCCACCGGCATCGGCAACACCGACGCCGGCTTCGTGATGGGCACCGGCAAGCTGCTGATCAAGGTTCCGGAGACGATGCACTTCCGCCTCGAGGGCGAGATGCAACCGGGCGTCATGGCCAAGGACATCATCCTGCACGTGATTGGCGAGATTGGCTTTGACGGTGCGACCTACCGTGCGATGCAGTTCGACGGCCCAGGAGCGACCAGCCTGTCGATGGACGACCGCATGACCGTCGCCAACATGGCCATCGAGGCCGGCGGCAAGAACGGTATTTTTGAGTACGACGAGAAAACCAAGGCGCTTGTCGACGAACGCACACAGCTCAACGGCACCAAGAGCGACTTCGAGCCGGTCGAGCGCGACGAAAACGAGACGTTCATTTACGACTCAACGATCAACCTGAGCGCCCTCGAGCCGACCGTCGCCTGTCACCCCGATCCGGGCAATCGCAAGCTCGCCCGCGATATGACCGACATGAAACTCGACCGCGCCTACATCGGCTCCTGCACCGGCGGCAAGACGAGTGACTTTTTGGCGTTCGCCGAGGTGGTGCGCGGGCAGGAGGTCCGCATCGACACCTTTGGCGTGCCGGCCACCCCGGAGATCGTCAACGATCTGCAGACCACCGAGTGGGATGGCAAAACAGTCTGGAGCATTCTCACCGATGCCGGTGTGCGGATGACCGAGAACGCCGGTTGCTCCGCCTGCCTCGGCGGCCCGGTCGATACCTTTGGCCGCATGAACGAAGGCGGCATGAAGTGCATCAGCGCCACCAACCGAAACTTCCCCGGCCGCATGGGTAGCAAGGAGAGCGAAGTCTATCTGGCCAGCCCGGCCACCGTCGCTGCCAGCGCCCTTGCCGGCCACGTCGCCGACCCCCGCGACTACCTGAATTAAATCCCGCCTGGCCAAGCGCTCGGTTCACGGAGGTAGAGCCTGCCGTCCCAGCGCGCTGGTTTGTTGAGGACGGCTGGGGACAGCCGTCCCTACCACCGCTTGGCCAAGCGCGTTGTTTGACAGGCGCGAAAATGCCGTGCTAGGTTGCCGCCCTTTCCGGGCATGACAGCGGTACTCGAACAACCGGTCCTGGTGCTCAACCGGCTTTGGCAGGCGGTCAACATCTGCTCGGCACGCCGGGCACTCTCCATGTTGTTCGAGGGCAACGCGCAGGTTGTTCACAGCGAGGCGGGCAATTTCGACACCTTCAATTTTAATGAATGGGCCGACTTTTCTGAGCGCGAACCTGGCCCAGAATGCATCCATGGCGTAAGTATAGCGCTGCGTCTACCGAGGGTGATTCTTCTGGCAGTGTACGACCGCATGCCGCGCAAGGAGGTCAAGTTCACCCGGCACAATATTTTTCAGCGCGACAAAAACACCTGCCAATATTGCGGAAAAAAATTCGACACGCGCGACCTGAATCTCGACCACGTGGTGCCGCGGCAGCACAACGGCCCGACCACGTGGGAGAATATCGTCTGCTCCTGCATCCCGTGCAACACGCGCAAGTCCAACCGCACCCCGGAGCAGGCCGGCATGCACCTGATCCGGCAGCCGAGCAAGCCGCGCTGGCATCCGTTTATGCAGGTGCGATTCAGCCTGCACTACCATGAGAGTTGGCGGCACTTTCTCGACATCGCCTACTGGAACGTCGAGTTGGGTGAAGATTTGCAGTAGCGGCGAATGCGCCTAGCAGGCAGCCGACTTGGCCTCCTCGATCAGCTTCCAGAATTCCGGATTTTCCTCCAGCGTTCTGTCCTCGCCGCCGGGCAGTTTATTGCGGTAGAGAAAATCGCGCAGTTGTTTCTTCGCGTGCAGAATCCGGTGGATCAACACGCCGAGGTCGTGCCGCTCGAAGTACACCCGGTAGTTGCCTAGCCGGAATCGGAACATGTGGTGGCCGTCACGATTGAGCCGGCCGAACTTGTCCATCTCGTCACTGCGAACGTCGTGCGGCAACCCCCGGAACTCTCCGAGTATCTCCAACTGCAGCTCCTTGGGCAGCGTACCTAGCTCAGCCGCCGCCGTCGGGGTGAAGATGATCTGGAAGGGCGTCATGACAGGAGAAGGCCTTGGAGAAAAAATGGCAGCGTGTACGAGAATCGAACTCGTCTTTCCGCCTTGAGAGGGCGGCGTCCTAACCGATAGACCAACACGCCTTGCCGGGCCGGGATTTATGGCGAATTCCGGGAGGCCGGTCAACCCGAAACGCCTTGGCCAAGCGCTTGGCCAAGCGGCGGATCCCCGAGGCTCATTTGGCCAGACCGGACGCCCGCCGCCGCCGGAACACTCCTGCCAGCGTACTGGTGAGCGCCTCCCGGGCGTCGTCGAACAGCGTGTAAAATACCGGCACCACCAGCAGCGTGAAGAGCGACGCCGAAAACATTCCGCCGATCAGCGTCAGGCCAAAGCTGCGATAGCTCAGGCCCATTTCGCCTCCCTCCGACCAGACCATGGGGATCATCCCGAAGATGGTCGTCAGTGCTGTAATCGCGATGGGGCGGAAACGATGTTGTGCGGCCTGCAGTAGTGCGGTCGTGCGGTCGTGCCCTTCGCGCCGGAGGCGGTTGGCGTAGTCGATCAGCACGATGCCGTTGTTCACCACCACGCCGACCAGCAACATGCCGCCGATGATACCTAGCATGTCCATGTTGATTCCGGTGAGGTAGTGAATCCACACTGCGCCGATGGCTGCGAGCGGGATGGTGAACACGATCGAGAGTGGCATCAGCACACTCTCAAAGAGAAACGCCATGAGCATGTAAATGAAGAGGATCGACATCCACAGGGCGAACACGCCGGTGAGAATGTCCTCCATCTCGAAGGGCTTGCGCAGTGAGCTGAATGAGACCCCTTCAGGCAGGTCGATGTTCGACTTGGCCGCCTCGATGGCCTTGCGGGCCTCGTCTTCCCGGCCGGTCTCCAACTCCATAGTCAGCGTGTGACTGACGGATTTGTTGGTGCGCCGGATGTAGCGCGGGCTGCTGAGCATGGCCGGGCGCGTGAGCGTGCCCACGGAGCTGAAGCGCCCGTCCTCTGTTGGCACGAGAAAGTTGTTCAGGTCGGCCAGCTCGGCACGATCTTCCTCGCTGAACCGGACCCGCACTGGGATCTGTCGGCCCTCGTTTTGGAACCGCGGCAAGGTGCTGCCACGCAATGCACTACCGACTAGCCCGGCCAGTGTGGTCGGGTTGACACCGATGGAGTTGGCCCGTTCGCGGTCGACGACCAACGCCATCTCATTGGGTGATTCGTCCTGTCGCTCCTGCAGGGCCAGCACGCCGGGCTGATTTTCAAAAACCGGCTTCAGGCTTTCTGCGACTTCGTCCAGTTGGATGGGGTCGGTGCCGATCAACCGCACGTAGTAGCGCTCCTTGCGATCCTGTTTCTCCTCGCCTTCGCCCCGGCGTTCGTAGCCGATTTTCAGGCCGGGCTCCTCCGGCAGCAGCTTGAAGATTCGTTCGGCCATTTCTCGGGGAGGGACATCGCTTTTTCGATCCGTCTTGAACCAGCCCTCGAGCGAACCGTACCACGTGCTGTACCGCACAAAGTATCCCTCCAGCTCGAACTCCTCCTTCCGTTCTTCCATGATCTGCTCAACCCGCTCGAAATATTTCCCGCGATCCTCCATGTTGAATTGGCTGGGAAAACGGAACGAGACGTTGAATTGGCTCTCCTCCCGTTTTTCATCTACGGAGAATTCTACCTCTCTGAATGTGTGGAAATATGTCACGCAAAACAGGACAAGAAAAATGAACGCCAGGTCGATTCGGCGCCGGAGGTAGTATTGCAGTGCACGATTGTACCAACGGTTGAACTGCTCAAACGTGGCTTCGTAAAACCGGCCAAGCCGGGTGCGGAACGCTTCGGCGGTGCGGCTTGGCCAAGCGGCTTGGCCAAGCGGCTTGCGATTCAGCGTCAGGAAGACGCAAAGCGGCACGAACACCAGCGCGATGGCAAGTGACGAGAGTAGCGCCGTTACCACGGGAAGTGCCAGGCGCATCATAAAAAAACGCATTTGCCCCTCCACCAGCAACGCCGGCAGGAAAACGATGATAGTGGTGAAGGTGGCGGTGGTAATTGCGAGGCCAATCTCCTGCACGCCCTTGATGCAGGCATCCCGGCGTGACATGCCGTTGTAGTAGTGGCGTTGGATGTTTTCCGCCACCACCACGGAGTTGTCGACCAGCAGGCCCACGCAGATCACCAGCCCAAGGATGGTCAACAGGTTGAGCGACTCGCCTGCGAAATACATCGCGGCAACCGAGATGAACAGGCAGAGCGGGATAGCCAGCGTGATGATCAACGTTATCCGTAGACGTCGCAAAAACAGGTACAACACGATCGCTGCACAGAACGCCCCGATTTTGCCATTGGTGTAAAGCGTGTTGAGCTGTGTCATCACGATGCCGCCCTGATTCACGTACATGTGAAGGTCGAACGCGGCTAGCTCGGGATCCTGTTTCATCCGCTCCAGCTCCGCCACGACCTGATCACACACTGCCACCGTGTTGGCGGTGCTTTCCTTGGTCACTGTGATGGCCATCGCCTTCTTGGAGTTCACGCGTGTGACATAGCGGCTCTCCTCCGGTTCATATTTCAGCACGGCTACGTCGCTGAGAATGACGTTGGTGCTCAGCGGCAGGTTTCGCAACTGGTCGATCGTGTGGTAGGTGCTGGTCGACTTGAGGAGATATTTTTTTCCGCCGTCCTGCACGTTGCCGCTGGCGAGGTTGAAGTTGTCGCCGCGCAGTTTTCTCGACAGCGTGTAGATGTCGAGGCCGTACGCCTCGGACTTGGCCTTATCGATCTCGATGATGATTTCTTTTTCGTCCAGACCGCGTGCGTCGACGTTGGCCACGCCGTCGATCCGCGTGAGTGGTGTAACGATTTTTTTGTTAACAAAATCGTACAGGTCCACCTCCGGGGGCACGTCGTAAGCCATGCCGATCATGCAGACCGGTATCCCTGACATGTCCATCTTGTAAATGTACGTGTATTCGACGTCCTCGGGGAAACGCAGCTTGGCCCGCTCGACCCGGTCGCGCACTTCGCGGTACGCCACATCCATGTCGGTGCCCTGTTTGAACCGGAGATAAACCGACGCCGAGCTGGACG
>JAPPPH010000408.1 GCA_028817635.1 Verrucomicrobiales bacterium
CGACTCGGCGAGGTTGGTCAGAGGATCGCCGCCCGGGCGCATGATGGCCAGTTCCCACGCGATAGAGGTGCTGGTCATGGTGCCGCCATGGAGTTCCGGCAGCAGACCGGCACGGACGAGGGAGGATTTGCCGCTACCGGAGGCACCGACCACAGCGAGGAAGCGGGTGTTGCCCAGGCGCTGCAACAGTTGGGAGACCTGTTCTTCGCGCCCAAAAAACAGGTAGTTTTCGTCGAACTGAAACGGACGCAGGCCGGGGAATGGATTGCCTTCAAACATGGTTCTGAAATTTTATTTTTTGATTTTTGCGATGAACTGGCCAAGCGGACTGAAGTCATCGTCGGGCACTTGAACGATCTCGGCCAAGTGCGATCGGAATCGCTCCTTGTGCCGGCTCTCGGGTGGGGCCACGAGGATAGCGGTGGCGGTGATGGGCGTGGATCTCCCCTGCCCGGAAGCCTTGATGAGGTTGTTGAGTTTCATGTTCACCCACTGGCGGGTGGCCGAGCCGAAATAGATCAGCACACCGTCGCAGATGCGCAGGTTTTCCATGTGCGCCTCGGAGACCTCAGCCTCACTTCCGCTGAAAAGTGGGATGACGACCTCGAGTCCCTGATCGAACAGGTAATCCTCGATTGCCTCGATCTTGTCTTCATCGTCCGGCGGCGCCATCAGGTAAACAGTCGGCGGCCCGGCATCGGCTTGGCTGTTGGCAACAACATCGACCTTGCTTCGTTCCTCGGTGAAGTGGTCGATGACCAATCCCTTGAATACCTCAAACGTGCCCTCGACAAAATCGGTCTTTTCGTAGGTGGCCGGGTTGACGCGGAGGCTCTCGATGAAGTCCGACTGTCGATCTTCCCTTGTCTCCAGTCCGCTTGGCAGCCAGATGAGTCGCTCGAGGTTGCGCTTGGCCGACTCTGCCGCAGCGAGGTTAACCTGCGTCTCAATGACCGACTCCGAACCGGCCTCGGGGATGAGCCCGTAGTTGCTGCCCAGAAGATGGATGGCGACGTCGGCCTGTCTAAGGTATTCGCCCACAGCATTATCCACCTCTGAAGCGTTCAACGGCAGATGGTTGTCCGGCAGGATGACATGGCCCCGCTCGCGCAAGTCACGTGCGATGTTCTCGCGGTCGGCCATGCGGTCGGCAGTCACGGTGGCGAGGTAGACCGTCTTGGCACCCAGCTCCGGAGCCGGCTTGGCCAAGCGCGTGTCGTCGCCGCCACGTGATTTTTTGAGAATCTCACAAATCTCATAAGCCAAGTCGTAGATACGGCTAAAGTAATTCTGCTTGGCCTCCTTGCCGAACGCCTCGTTGTACTCGACGATCTTCCCGTTCTCGTCAAAGTCATAAAAATTGAAGCCCAGCACGCTGCCAAAAATCTTGCGCAGTTCCGGTTGCAAATCGTCCGGATCGTACGGGGTCTTGACCACCTTGAGGATGCGGGACTTGCCGGCGAACGCCACACCGCCGTTTTCCTCGGCACTCTGGTAGAACTCGGTGATCTCCTTCACACACCATTCAGACTTGATGTAGCGGGGGCTGAGGATGGAAACCATCAGTTTCGTCTGATCGAACTGACTAACGATTTGCTGATCGAAAATATCGTTACCTGTGAGCTTTTGGTCACGCCAGACACGGGGCTGTTCCCCCATCAACTGCGCCAGCCGATTCTCGAGGATGCGATGAAACTCGGTGATCCAGCCCCGTTCGTCCTCCGTGATCGGGAGGTTATCGATATGGGCATAGCTGATGAACAGGTCGTTCGCGGTAGCGGCCTCAGACATGAAATCCTTTCATTACAGAGAAATAATTATTGGTGGGGGTTAAGTAACTTAACACATGGTTTCGGTCAAGGAGAATGGAGGCGGCCAAGCGCTTGGCCAAGCGGAACGGAATGGACTTTGGCCAAGCGTTGTGCCAAGGGTTCGTGCCACAAATATGATCGCACGATACACACGTTGGGCGAGCGCCGCCGCGCTTGCATTATCCATCACCCCGCTTGGCCAAGCGGCTGATACATTGCCGGATCCCGACGGCAAACCGGCGGACATGTCCAAGCCGGTGCAGGTTTACATCCTGCTGGGCCAATCCAACATGCTGGGTTTTGGAACCGTAAAAGGCGAGAAGGACGGCACGCTGGAAAACGCGGTAAAAAACAAGAACCTCTACCCCTATCTCGTCGATGACGCCGGCAACTGGACCGAGCGCAAAGACGTGCGCAACGTGCGCGTGATGGGTAGCGGCCTCGGTGGTAGCCGACAGTTCAACAACGAATGGATGACCATCAAGGGCGGCCGGATTGGCCCGGAGATCGGCATCGGGCACCACGTCGGCGAGGCGACCGACGCACCGGTGCTTATCTTAAAAAGCTGCATCGGCAACCGGGCGCTGGGCTGGGATCTGCTGCCGCCTGGCGGAGAGGGATTTGAGTATACCGATTCCAAGGGCGTGACATGGGTGCACCCCGGCTACAAGGGCTCTCCGGAACGATGGAAAAAGGGCGAGGAGCCGAAGAAAATCAAATGGTACGCCGGGATGCAGTACGATGGCGACATCGCCCGCGCCAAGAAGGTGCTCTCGGAGTTGGATAAATATTATCCCGACGCCAAGAGCTATGAGGTGGCTGGCTTTTTCTGGTGGCAAGGCGATCGTGACAGCCGCAGCGAGGCACTCTCCAGCCGCTACGAGAAAAACCTCGTGCACCTCATCAAGACGCTCCGCAAAGATTTCAACGCGCCCAACGCGAAGTTCGTCTGCGCCTCGCTTGGCCAATCGAAGAAAGGCTCCACCGATGGCGGCGGCAAAATTCTCGACGCCATGCTCGCGGTGGACAGCGATTCCGGTAAATACCCGGAATTCAAGGGCAACGTCGCCGCCGTCTACACACATCCGCTTTCCAAGGGCGGTAGTTCCGGCGGCCATTACAGTGGTAACGCCGAGACCTACATGAACGTCGGCGAAGCCATGGGCAAGGCGATGGTGGAACTGCTAAAGGCGGGCAAATAGTGCAGCGCCTTTTCGTTTTCATTCTGGGGATTGCTTTTACGGGCGGATTGTCGGCCGCGGAGCAACCGCTGGAACTGGCCGCGCCGTTTACGGACAACGCGATCCTGCAGCGCGAAACCGCCGTGCCGGTGTGGGGTTGGGATGTGCCGGGGACAAAGGTGACGGTGCAATTCGCCGGCCAAACCAAGACTACCGTTGCGGACCAGCACGGCGACTGGGTGGTGAAGCTTGATCCACTGAAAGTCTCGCGCACCGAACGCAACTTGGTGGTGAAAAACAGCCGTGGCCAAACGATCACTCTCAAGGGTGTGCTTGTCGGTGAAGTGTGGTTTTCCAGCGGTCAATCCAACATGGTTTGGACCGCGGGCAAGAGCATGTGCAACCAACTCGCGCGAGATCTGGCCGCCGCCGAGGAGGAAGTGCTCATTCGCGAGATTAACATCAACACGGTGTCCGCGCTCTACCCGCAAAAGCGCGCCACTTCGGATGACGGCTGGAAGAAGATCAACGCCGCGGGCGGTTTCTCGGCCCTGTCGCTGTCCTTCGCGCACGAGCTGTACAAGGAATTGAACATGCCCATCGGCATTCTCCTCAGCGCCCACAGCAACACGCGCATCGAGGCGTTCACCCAACGCGATGCGATCGAGGCGCACGCCAAGCTCAAGGGCGATGCCGATCTCATGCGCGATGCGGATCCCCTGACCGAGCAGGGCCGCAAGGCTTACGCACGCTATTACGAGGAACTGAGCCAGTGGCAGGACACCGCCGGCCAAGCGATGGAAAAGGGTGGGCGTGTGCCGGCGCGGCCCAAGTTGCCGGGCATTGCCGGCATGTGGCGCGGGCCGTCGCAGTTTTTCAACGGCAAAATTGCGCCGGTGGTGCCGTATGCCATTCGCGGGGCCATCTGGTGTCAGGGCACGAGCAACAGCGGCGATGGCCGCATTTACGCTGCGCGCATGGAGGCGTTGGTGAAAGGTTGGCGTGATGCCTGGGGCATGCCGGACATGCCGTTTTATTTTACGCAAATGCAGTGCTACGGCTCGCCGGATCCGGACAACGTCGGCTTTGCGGACATCCGGCAGGTGCAACATCTGTTTTTCCAAAACAACCGCAAGAACGTCGGCATGGTGGGGCAGTCGGATCTCAACTCCGCCCGGCCGCAGGGCATTCATTATTTCAACAAGCTGCACCCCGGCATGCGGCTCGCGCGCTGGGCGTTGGCCAAGGATTACGGCAAGGCCATTGCCTACACCGGCCCGATCTTCAGTGGCTACGAGGTGAAAGGCCGCACGGTGACCGTGCGTTTTGAGAAGGACAGTCTGTTCGGCGGTCTGATGGTTGGCAGCAAGGGCATGGCGAAGGATTATCGGGAGCCCGGCAAATTCGTCGAACCTGCTCGCCCTACGCCGAATGATTCGCTGAACCACTTCCGTCTTTGTGGCGGAGACAAAAAATGGCACGCGGCCGAGGCCAAGATCGTGGGCGACACCGTGGTGGTGACTTCCGCCAAAGTGCCCGCGCCCATTGGGGTGCAGTACGCCTACAGCGCCGTTCCCGAAAACTCGAATCTTTACAACCAAGCCGGCCTACCCGCGACCCCGTTTGCGATGATCGATGGCCAATACATCTTCGAGGAGGACGATCTCGAAAAGGCCGCCGCGCTCAAGGCGAAGTACGCGCGATTTACAGATCCAGATTATCCCATCCTGCAAGTGGCTGAATACTATCGCGATGGCGTCATCCTCCAGCGCGGCCAGCCCATCCGCGTTTGGGGCCACGCAAACGAGGGCGTGACGGTGAAGATTGATCTGGGCGGCGCGATTCAGACTGTGAAGGCCAACGACCTGCAACAATGGTCGGTCACTTTCCCCGCACGCAAAGCCTCGATCCAACCGATCACGCTGAACATCACCACCAGTCACAACCACAGTCGGACGGTGAAGGATATTCTCATTGGCGATGTCTGGTACCTCACCGGCAGCACGCAGCTCACCAGTGAATGGGCCCACGACCGGCGTGACAAGGAGGCCAAGCCGCCCGCCACGCTGCCGTTCGTGCGCGAGTATCGCCGGCGCACAGCCGCCAGTTCCTTCGCCACCCCGCGCAAGCGACGCTTTGAGACCGGCGGCGGGCGGTATCGCACCTACTGGTCGGCGGCGGATTTCA
>JAPPPH010000483.1 GCA_028817635.1 Verrucomicrobiales bacterium
TGCATCCGGTCGTCGTCGTTGGCGAAGGAGTTTTCACCAACCCGCGTCGGTTGATCCCGCAGAACCAACGGTGCCTTGATGGTCAAATCCGGTTCCTCAAGATCGATCTGCGAAATCCCGATGATGTTCGGGTGATTCGTGAGCGTATTGTTCAGGTGATGCACCAGGTCGCCCCGCTTCGGCACCGGCATGTCCCGGTACAAGTCCAACGCAATCCCGGCTGGCTCGTGTGAGGCAATCTTCTCGAGAATCTTCGACACCATGTCGTCCTCGAGCGGCCAGCCGAACCGCTGAATGTCCCGCTCGTCGGCACCGATGATGACGATATTGGTGTGGGTAACTTGGTTGGTGCCGTAATCCGGGATTTGCCGGAGGTGCAATAAATCGTGATGCAGCAGTTCCTGCCCCATGAGAAGCCCCTCGTCACGGAGCGCCTTCACACCCCAGAACGTGCCGCCCCCGACCAGCAGTGCGACGAGCACCTCAAGCCAGAATGCCCCCTTCGACATCCGCTTGGCCAAGCCGGCCAGCCAGTTTTTGATGAAGCCCATCACGTTCGGGGACATTAAAAGGCCAAGCGCCGGGCTTTTCCCAGCAAAAACAAGGCCTTACAGCCAGTTCCCGATCATGATGTACGGAGCCCAGTAGCGGGGATGCCGGAAACGGGGATCGTTGCGAAGCACGGTCTGTGCGTGCTTCAACGCTTGGGCCTTGGACGTACCCGGCTTGGCCAAGGCTCGGTAAAATTCATCCACCATCAACGCAGAGGCCTGGTCACTCACAAACCATAAACTGGCCAGTGCCGCTCGCGCGCCTGCCTTGATCGCCACACCTGCCAAGCCAAGCGCAGCCTTGTCGTCACCGGCCGCCGTCTGGCAGGCGCTCAAGGTCAGCAACTCCACCGGGGCACCACGATAACTGCTTGGCCGGATAAGATTTTCAAGATCATCCAGCGTCAGGTAATCGTCGTAGGTCAACACGAACGTGCTGGCGGCGTCCCCGCTGAACTGCCCGTGCGAGGCGATATGCACGTAGCGGAAATCGTTCCGGAGGAATGTGTTCTCGAGGTCATCCTTCAGAAAGGTGTCGTCCATCAACTGCGTGGGGGCAAAGCTCTTGGCGATCAACTCTGCCTCTTCCACCACCGCCGGCAACCCCGGGAATCCGTGCCGCTCAGCCGCGAGGCCGCTGAACAAAAAACGGGAGTTTGGCGTGGTCGCCTCCTGCGACTCGATCAGGCTCAAGCCGGGGGCCACCGCCACGGCGTACTGCTCCAGCACGTAGTTTTTTCCGTCATACAAGGCGGCTATCGGGACGCTCCGCAACGCGCCGTCCGGGACAAAAACCAGAGTGTCCACGCCGCTCTTTTTCAGCAGCGGCTTGATCGGCTCGATCAACCAGGCGTAAAGCGCCTCGCCGTGGTCCTTGAAAAAATAGGTCGTTCGCCGCTCAACATGATGGCGAAACAATCTTGCCTGCTCCATCAACCGCTCGCTGGTCACATCGACCGACACCTTGTCGAGTCCGTCTTTTGTTTCGACGAGCAGCTCCAGTCGATCCTCCAGCGGAACAATGTAAACGATCGCAGCCGTTGGGGACATTTGCCCAATGCTCTTTGCCCCGGAGTTGACCATGTTCACGCAGTCATCCTGAAAGTAATTTGAAAGCTCCGCGCCCTTCAACGCCTCGACCGTTTCGCGAGCCTCAAGCAGCAACTCAGAGCGTGCGGCGGCGTCCTTCGTATCATCGGCTTTTTTGAGGATCAAATCTGCCAACTCGTAATAGATTGGCCCCACTGAGTCGCGAAACGTGGTCGGACTGTTGACGTTGCCATAGACGATTGCCAAGTCGTTGCGAATCGTCTGCAGGTTGCTGATCGCCGTCTGGTAGGAATCGATCGCCCGATCACGATCACCCAGCAGGTTGTGCAGGCGGCCCACCAGCCATTGCCACTGGTAAACGGCGTCCGGCAGGCTATTTTTCTGAGCCAAGTCCAGCGCGGCACGGCTCAATTGCAACGCCTCGGCATAACGCCCCTCCGTCTCGTATAGCCCGGCAAGAAAGCCAAGCGAATATGCCTGACTCGCCTCGTCGCCCGCCTTGCGTGCCTCGGCAATGGACTTGCGATACTGCTCCCCGCCCTTGACCAGATATGCCCCGCGCTGTTCACGGTCCGGGGCTGCGTCCATCATCCGGCTGTAGACGTCGCCGAGTTTGATGTGCAGCAGCGCCTTCTTTTTGCCGTCCTTCAACGCAGTGATATTTTCATCAGCCTTGGCAGCATACCCGCTGGCCAATTCCATTGAGCCATGAAAGGCGGCAGCCGTGGCCATGCCGATTCGGCACTGAGCACCGCGCTCGTTGTCGCCCGCCGCGTCGGCGTGTTTCACCGCCTCGTTGTAGTTCCAAACTGCATCCTCGTAGTTACCCCAGCCAACCAGCAGATTGCCCAAGTTGACGCGAATGCTCGCCTCAAGTTTTTTGTCCTTGAGTTCCTCCGCCACCTTCAGACTCTCGAGCAGATAGACGTCCGCCTCCTCGCCCGCGGAACGGTATTTCTTGCTGGCCAAGATCCAAAGACTGGCCAAGTTGTTCTTCACCATCGCCTCGGAGCGCTTGTCGCCGGCTTGCTGCGCTTGGCCAAGCGCCTGTTTCAATACTTTCTCCGCCTGATTTACCTGCCCCTTGGCCTGATACGCCGCCGCTTGGCCAAGCAACTTGGTCAGGTTCGGCTCCATCTTGGCCGCTTGGCCAAGCGATGGCGCAGATAACAGGCCAAGCAGGATGGCCCCACCGAGTGCCACCCGGGACGCGGCGCGCTTCACGTCGCCCAATTGAATTGCGAGTACTTGTTTCATCGTTATTTCTCCGGCACAGCATTGACAGTTGGATCCCAAAACGCGGTTCCGAGCCGCAACTGGAAGTGGATGCCGTCATCCTGTAGATCGTCGTCGTTTCGAACTCCAAAATCCTCAAAACCGTATCCCCAGTAAAGCGACATACTAATGTGATCGGTCGGGTTGTACGTCACGCCCAGTCCCACGCTGTAAATCTCCTCCCGCTCCCTTGGGCCGTTGGAATTCCAGCCAATGCCGTAGTCCACAAACGGGATCAGGTACACCAGCGCCTTGCCGTAGCGATCCTTGTAGACCGGGAAGCGCAGCTCTGGCGAGATGATGAAGGCGTTGTCCCTGATCAACTGGTTCTCACGATAACCCCGAATGGTGTTGACCCCGCCGAGGCTGAATTGCTCCATCGAAACCACCCTGTCGTCAGTGTGTTGGTGGAACAACTTGACCACGAGCAGGGTGTCGTTTTCGGAGACCGACTCCACCCAGGACGCCTGCGTCATCCATGTGAAATATTCTGGATCAAACTCATCTCCAAGGATGGGATTCAGTTCATCGAGTCCGAAGGTGAACGTGGTTCGAGCCGCGATCACCCTTTCCTGTGAGCGGTACACGTACTCTGGACTCAGGCGCAGCGCGGAAATGCGCGTCTGGCCGTTGACTGAGCCGGGCGAAATCGAAAACGGCTCCCCGGAAACCAACACATCGCTCCGGCGATGCTCACCCTTGAGAGTCAGACTGAGTTCATGCTGCAGGTCGCGGTAAATCGGTTGCCTCAATGCCACCGAGTACATGCGCGTGTCACTTTCGATGTCCAACGTGTTGAAAGGCTCCTCAAGAATGACGTAATCGCTCTGGTTATAGCCCAAATCAAGCGTCGTGTCCCAACGCGTTAGCGGCAGACTGTAGAACAACGAATAGTTCCCGCCGTCATCCACGTCCCACTCCTCCATGCCCTCCTGCGACAATGTGTAGTTGCCCCGCAACGTGTCCCCGAGGCTCGTCAGGTTTTTCGTTCCGAAATAAACCTCCGCCTCCTCCGCTCCCACGCTCGGTGGGCGGCGGTTGCTGACACCCAAGCCGACATCGAACACCCTGTTCTCTGTCACAATCATGTCCAGGTGGCTCTGTCCCAGTTCATCGCCGGGGACCAATGCCGTATTGATCTTCCGGATCTTTTCGTCGCGCCGGACAAACTCCAGCCCGCGCTTCAGGTCGTCCAGATTCAACGGATCACTCACCTCACGGTGAATCCGACTGGTGACATATCCCGAACGCAGCCAGCCTTCATTGAGTATATTGATATTATCGAGACGCCCCTCGACAATGCGCACCACAAGAACGCCGTTCGACATGTCCTGCTCATCGATCACCGCCCCGGAGTTCACATACTGTGCATCAAAGTAATGCTGGGAAATCGTTTTGCGGATCGCCTCCAACTCCTCCACCCCCGTTTTTTTACCGACACGTTCCTTTACCAAAGCGAACAACTCCTCATCGGTAAAAACCGTGTTCCCATCAAACTCGATCCCCTTGAGCACAACCTCCTTCGGGGCCTCGACAATGCCCAAGTCCTTCAGGGGCGGCAGCGTGGTTTTCTCCCCGCCAGCCGGCTGGCCCATCACTGTCACACCCCACACAAGGGTCATTATCACACAAAAACCGTTTGTTTTCATTCGTCTCTGGTTAGATGCGGCTCGCAATGTACCGATCACACTCATTTAAATCAACTCTCTACTTTTCTTCTTTCAATCCGCCCAAAGCGGGGAGGAAATTCTCACTTGCCCACACCGGGAGGCCGCCTTGGCCGTTGATAAAGAAGCTGCTCACATCTCCCTGCAACTGCAGCGCGCAGCGCTCCGCCAAGTTCACCGAGCGATCCTTCAACTCGTCCGGCAGAATCACCAACCCTCCTCCGATATCCGTCTCCACCGAGTCGATCTCCACCACCCCCTGCGCCCCGTACTCCGACGACGCCGTGATCAGCGAGTCGAGCGACGGCAAAAATGTATCCGCCACCACCGAGATGTAACCGCCGTCTCCGTACACTGCATTCGCTGTCAATTGACCTCGGTTCATGAACAACAGTCCCGGCTTGCTGATCGTGATGTTCCCTCCGTCCTGACCCGCCTCCGCGCTTATCCGGCTGTCCCGGATGCTCCGGTCTCCCGTGCCCAGCAACCGGATGCTCCCGCCGTCCTTGGCCGCTGATGCCGTCAACTCGCTCTTGGCCAAGCGCACTTCGCCCGCAGACTCAATCTCGATGTCTCCCCCGTCCGCCTGGCTTGAACTCACTGACACTCTCGCCCCTTGGCCAAGCGA
>JAPPPH010000216.1 GCA_028817635.1 Verrucomicrobiales bacterium
AACCGTCGCTTTGGGAGGCTGATTTTGATCCGGTAGGTTTTCAATGGGTGAACTGCAACGACCGGGAAAGCTCGGTTCTCACCTTCATTCGTAACGCCAAGTCGGGCGGTGAAGCGTTACTCGTGGCGGTAAATTTCACACCGGTGCCGCGAAGCGACTACCGGGTGGGAGTGCCGGAGGGCGGCCACTGGGAGGAGATGCTCAACAGCGACGCGGCCATTTACGGTGGAACGAATGTTGGCAACGAGGGCTGCCGCGAGTCTGTTGCCGAACCAAGCGATGACATGGCGCAGTCGTTGAAGGTAGAGTTGCCGCCGCTTGGTGTGGTTGTGTTCCGCTTGGTCAAGCGATGAGCGGCGTGGCGACAGCGTTGTCGGGCTTGGCCAAGCGCGGCCTGGCAGTGGTTTATCCGGAAGTCTGCCAATTGTGCCACGACGAAACGGCGCGGCCGGAGGACGGATACGTCGGCGCGGCTTGTCTCGCGCAGTTAAAACCAATTGAGGCGCCGTTTTGCCGGAAATGCGGCCAGCCATTTGACGGGGAGATCGCGGGCGATTTTGAATGTACGAATTGCAGGGAGATGGGGCTGAAATTTGAATGTGCGCGGGGCGTGATGCGAGGAACGGAGGAGATGCTGACTGCGATTCACCGATTCAAATACCAGCAGGCGCTCTGGCTGGAGCCGTTGTTTCGACGGTTGTTCGCGGAGGTGGCTGTGGAACAAATCCGCTTGTGGCGGGGCGATTGCCTTGTGCCGGTGCCGCTTCATCCGGTACGGTTTCGCGAGCGCGGGTTCAACCAAGCGGAGACGTTGTGTCGCAACCTGAGCCAGGATGTTGCCCTGCCGGTGGTGTCCCGCGCCGTGAAACGCATTCGCGTAACCCGAACACAGGCGTTGCTCTCAAGGGGGGAGCGTCTGGCCAACATGCGCGGGGCATTTGCACCCGCGAAAATGAATTTGAACGGCAAGCGAGTCGTGCTTGTCGATGATGTTTTGACAACCGGAGCCACAACCAGTGAATGTGCCGCAGCCTGCCTGAAAGCGGGTGCGTCGGCTGTTTGTGTCTGGGCGCTGGCCCGTGGACTTGGTTCGCCAAGTAACTGACAACATGTCTGATCTGGACGATTTTTCTAAAACCTTACCCAAGCTGGAGACCGTGGATGCCGAGGCCATCCCGGGCGGACTGGAGCCGGGAAGCGGCTCGGCCAAGCTGAAATTCGGCGAGAACACAGGCCGAAAGAAAAACATCCCGAAAGGGTTGTGGACCAAGTGCGGCAAGTGCTCCGAGTTGATCTTCGACAAGGACCTTGATGAAAACCTCAAGACCTGTACGTCGTGCGGTTACCATTTTCCGATCTCTGCGCGCGCACGGCTGGAGTCATTGATCGACGAGGGATCGTTCAAGGAGATGGACGCCGGCATGGCCAGTGTGGATGTGCTCAAGTTTACCGGCGTGGCGTCGTACCCGTCCAAGCTCGAGCGGTATCAGGAGAAAACCGGTGAGTCGGATGCGGTCATCACCGGGGTCTGCCAGATGGGGCCGCACAAGGTCGCGCTAGGGATCATGGATTTTTCATTCCTCGGCGGCTCGATGGGGTCGGTGGTCGGCGAAAAGTTGACGCGTCTCATCGAGGCCGGCACCAAGGGCAAGATACCGGTTGTGATCATTTCAACCAGCGGCGGCGCACGAATGTACGAGGGGATGTTCAGCCTGATGCAGATGGCCAAGACCTGCGGGGCGTTGGCGTACCACGCCGATGCCAAGCTGCCGTACATCAGTGTCCTGACGCACCCGACGACGGCCGGTGTGATGGCGAGCTACGCCAGTGTGGGAGACCTGATCATCGCCGAGCCGGGCGCGATGATTGGCTTCGCCGGTCCGCGCGTGATCAAGGATACGACGCAGGCGGAATTGCCGCCCGGATTTCAGACTGCGGAGTTTTTGATGGATCGAGGGATGATCGACGCGATCGTGCCGCGCAACGAAATGCGCGATTCGCTGATCGGGTATCTGGATTTTCTTTCAACCGGGAAAACCAAGCCGAAGGCCAGACGCGCTGCCAAGAAAAAGGCCTCTTAAGTCTCAGTCTCCGGGGGGATACTCGATAATCGAGATGTCCTTGTACCAGATTTCACAGGCCGGCCCGCTGTGTACCTGAAGGGCAATCACGCCGCTTTTGGCAATCTCCGGATCTTCCTCAATATAGTCCACCGTGTTGTGTCCATTGAGGAAGAGCTGGATACGGTTGCCGCGGGCGACAATCCGGTAATCATTCCAGCCATCGACGTTGGCGATCTTGGGGATGTCCTCGGCGGGTGGCCCTGCGAGGATTTTTCGGCGGCGGGATTCATCGTAAAGTGCACCCCAGTATTTTTGCCCAATGTCCGCCTGAAAACCGATTACCTCGTGATGATTCGGGATGCGCTTGGTGCGGAATTGAACACCGGCATTGGCCTGCGGCGAGCCGACAATCTTGAATTTCAGGTTCAACTCAAAATTCTCGTACTCTCTCGTTGTGCAGAGAAACTCGTTGTTCGGGATTTTTTCGGTGAGACGCCCGGCAACGATCGAGCCGTTTTCGATTCGGAAACAGTCCATATCGCCTTCCCAGCCGGAGAGCGATTTGCCGTCGAACATCGATTTGGCGGAGACCTTTTTCATCGGCTTGACGGCACAGCAGCCCGCGACAAGCGCGGCAACGAAGAGATAAAAAACGGATTTCACGGGACGAAGCCTGCCCGATCGCTTGGCCAAGCGCGAGCAGTTTCAGTCGACTGCGGTAGCGTGCCGGGCCAGCTCCGCATAATATGCCTCGGCCAGTTGGGCAACCAGCGGATGGTCTGAGAGGGAAACGCCGTCGACTTGGCCAACCGAGCGAATGCCCGTGGCGGCGGAAGTCACAAAAACCGCATCCGCCTTCTTGATGTCGTTTGCCGGGATGGATTCCTCCCTCACCGCTTGGCCAAGCGCGGAGGCCAAGCCGATGATGAGTCGGCGGGTGACACCCGGAAGCACGCCATCTGAAAGCGGCGGGGTATAGAGAGTATTGTCCTGAATCCAAAACAGGTTCGCGGAGGACGTCTCGGTGATGTTGCCATCGGAGTTAAGAATGAGGCCGTCATCCGCACCGTTCTCCTTGGCCAAGCGCTTGGCCAGTATGGAGCCAAGCTTGTTGCCGGATTTGATCGCAGCCAGCGGATCGTCCTTGGCCACTCTGGCGCTTGTACTCACCAGTACGAGCGGTGTCGGCTTGGTTTCCGGAATCGGGTGAAGCGTTATCAGTGCGTAAGGCTGCTCATTTCCGGTGAGTCCGTAACCCCGTTCGCCTGTGCCGCGCGTTACCATCAACCGTGCGATACAATTGGATGCGGTGTTTCGTTGGATGAGCTTCTTTGTGAGATCCAGAAAATCGTCGGGTGTGTGGGGTAGGTTGAGTCCGATGGTTTCAGCCCCGGCCATCAGGCGAATCATGTGCCATTCCCAAAGAAACGGCGCACCCTCATAAACTCGAACCGTCTCGAACAAACTGTCGCCGTAAAGGAAACTACGATCGCCCGGAGAGATGACGATCTCTTCAACCGGAAGAATTTGTCCGTTGAAACTGGCGATTGTTTGGGCGTGGTTCATGAGTGCGCTCAAGTCGGCCCGTCGAAAGTCCCAAAATGAGTGCCGGTGTCAATAGGCAACGGCGGGTTGTAACTTCTTTTGTCGGCGCACCGTAGTAGTCGGCACATGGAACGGATCATAAATCACCGGTTTGTCGGAGTCGCCCTGTTGGCTGGAGTGATCGTTTTTTCTCCCGAGGTTTCCATTGCTGAGGAGGAAAAAAAGCCCAGTCGTCGTGAGCGGTTGATGCAGCGGTTTGACAAAAACAAGGATGGTAAACTGGACGCAGAGGAACGGGAGGCAATCCGTAAATTACTCCGCCGCTCGCGAGGATCGGATGACGCCAAACCGGCCAAACGCGAGGACAAAATACACATTCCGAAAGACTACGATCCGAAGAAGGAGTACCCGTTCATCCTCACGCTGCACGGCTATACGAGCAACGGCCGAGGCCAGTTGGGCTTCTTCCCGCTGGCCCGGTTGGCAGAGAAATACGATTTCATTTATTGCGCCCCGGATGGAATCGACCGCAGTTGGAACGCCACCGATGCCTGCTGTGACTGGTCGGGCGAAGTGGACGACTCCAAATACCTCCGAAACCTGATCCTCAAGGCGATGAAGGAATACAACATCGACAAAAAGCGCGTGTACATCACCGGTCTGTCCAATGGAGGGTTCATGAGTTACCGCATGGCACACGACCATTCCGACCTGATCACCGCAATCGTGCCGTTTGCCGGGGTTGGGTTTGACGAGTGGCCAAGCGCCCCGAAAAACCCGGTCAGCGTGCTGCACATTCACGGAACGAGGGACAAAACAATCAAGTGGAAGGGGGGCGGAATTCAGGGTGCCAAATACCCCAGTGCGGAAGGCAACTTCGCCAAATGGAAAGCATTCAACAAATGCGAAAAGAAAACTGACACCAGCGAGTTGAAAATTGATCTCGACCGGAAAGTCGAGGGCGCCGAGACCAAGGTCGAGCGATACGAGTCAAAAGACGGCAAAGTCGTGACCGAGCTTTGGGAAGTAGTGGATGGCGGCCATGTCACCCCGCCAAGAAGCGCCGCCCGCGAGCGAATCATCAAGTGGATGCTCGCCCGTTCGAAGTAACCTTCAAACAGGCCAAGCGCTTGGCCAAGGGCAGGGCAGAATATCGAACGCCGAAGCGTAAATGGCCGGAGGTAGGGACGGCTGTCCCAGCCGTCCTTGTGTTACGACACAGATTTCACAGATTTTCACGGATCTATTTTCAACCCTGCCAATCTGCGTTCATCATGTTGGCGCTTCCGCTTTGCTCTGCAACCAGCAGGCCAATTAGGGAACAGAGAACCCAAGGAGAGGGGACATTCTTGTCCCTTCATAAACCGTTAAGAATCTTCACGGGGACAGGTATGTCCCCGTTTCTTGAGCCAAGCACTTGGTTTTAGGACGGCTGGGGACAGCCGTCCCTTGTATCTTCGTTTTGCCCGATGGGTTAGTCTCCACGGGTACAGTTCCATT
>JAPPPH010000008.1 GCA_028817635.1 Verrucomicrobiales bacterium
CCGGTCGTGAATTTCAACCGGTACATTCTGCGATACACTCAACAGTGTTTGTCTCAGCCTTTCACATATAGGCTCGGCAAATGGGATATGACCAACTATTCCTCCCCCAAAGAAAGTATGTGTTTCGGACTGCTTGGTATTGTCGATGAATTGATCGACCAGCACGATATCACATGGCGCGTATTTCTCTTGTAGCGACCCCACTGCACTGGCGCTGATAATCCATGAAACACCCAGTTGTTTCATGGCCCAAATGTTGGCTCGATGGTTTAATTCACTCGGCATGATTCGATGTCCTCTCCCGTGGCGGGGGAGAAACACCACTTCTCTGCCTTCTAGGTTCCCAACTAAAAACTCATCAGAGGGCGACCCGAATGGGGTGCTCACTTCAGTCCATTTTTCAGCTTCAAAGCCTTCAATCTCATAAAGCCCGCTTCCACCGATGATGCCAATTTTTTCCATGCAAAGAAGTATCAAATAACAGTTAGTTAATAAGTAAAACTTATATATATTATATAATATTATTCTGTAATTAGTTGGGCGTGTTTTTTTCCTTTAGCGGTAAGGACCCATTGTTGGCCTTTTTTAAAGACCAGTTTTCGGCAGGGGGCGGCCTTGTAAACTTCAGGGTTTACCTCTATCAGACGTACCTCATTTTGTTTCAAATCATCAATGTTTATGGGGATAATCATTATCGGGAGGCCGTTTGTGTTTAGGTGAATTTCATAGGCTCCGGATGGGTTGGTTCCTATATTTTGACTGAGGAGTTGAGGGAATCTCTTAGCCCAATCCAAATTCGCTTTCCTTATTTTTAATCGACATAGCACTGGCTGAGATTGAATAAACTGAAGCAGGCTAAACGATCGTTTGTTGGCATTGGCGTTTCGTTGTTCCATGAAAACTTTCCATGGGTCGATGCCGATTAGGTTCTGGCCATTCCACATACCGTGATCGTTGCGTTGCCCTGGAAAGTTATTTTTGTACCAAGTTGGAAAATCGTCATTGGCCAGAAGATTTATCTCGAAATGTAAGTGCGCTCGCTCTCTTGAAATCCCCTGTCGGGTGTTTGCTGTGCGGCCCATGACGGCGATAATCTCGCCTGTTTTCTTGAAATGGCCGACTCGAAGTCCATCGGTAATTTTCCTCAAATGGGCGTAAAGGGTATACACGGTCAGCCCATCGACGGTGTGTTTCATAACGATGTAGTTGCCATAATTAGAGAGTCCGGGCTTGGCATTGATGTAAACAATGACGCCATCGGCGGCCGCACTGATGGGGTCTATTGGCTCTCCTTTTTCATCTCGTTGAATGCATTTGATGTCGAGACCCTCGTGCATTTGCCAACCCTCGGAACGGACACAGCCGAAGGTACCGCTTGGCCAAGTGCGCCCTACTGTCGGAGTAAAGTAATCGGCTTCCCGACCGGGCTCGAAGAGGGCGCTGTTCGGTGTGGGGAGTTGGAACGCTTGGCCAAGTGCACTGTCCCCTTGGCCAAGCGCAATCAGGAATAGGAGAGCCAGTGGCCGGATCATCAGTTGTTTTTCTGGATTTCCTTGATGGCGTTGGTCAGCCCGGTAACGATTTGCTCCGCCTCTTCGCGTGAACAATCAGGCGTAAACCGGAGGATCCCCGTTGTTTTTCGTGTGGTGATCATCGGGGCAGCCAACATCCTTGCATCGGTGAACTGGCAAAAAATGGCCATCCGTTTGCCCTTGGACGAAGTCGTGAAACTCTCCAACACAGCAGTGCCGTGGCGGTTAAACTGGAATTGCAGTGCAAAGCCGCCGCGTGCCTCCATCAGGGTGACTCGTTCAAGATCGGCCGTGTCGAGGAACGGTTTGCTATTGACGTAAAAGATAAATGGATCAGCCCGGTACATGGCGACTCGTTTGGAAAACTTGGTGCCGTCGTTGTTTTGCTCGAGGTAAATATTGATGAGCGCATAGTTCTCCCCAGGCTTTTTGTCCTTGCCTGTTTTGCATCCCATTCCAAGGCTTGCCACGATGGCCAAAGCCAATAAATAGTGTTTGAACATGAATCTCTGTATCCGCATAGTTCCCGGCCGCATTTGCGCGGAGAATGTTTAAACATCATGGGCAAACAACACAACAAACTAATCAAACGTCAGCGTCGCAAGGCTTACCTAAAGCGTAAAAAGATTGCTGCCAAGAAGTAACTAACACGGCCCGAGGGAGTCATCCACGGCTGGAATATTCGTTTTAAAAATGGGACAGATATACGACAACATTGTGGACACCATTGGCAAAACTCCGCTGGTGCGCCTGAACAAGGTCACCGAGGGAGTTGACGCCACGGTTTTGTTGAAGTGCGAATTCTTCAACCCGCTTTCCAGCGTGAAGGATCGCATCGGCATGGCGATGATCGAGGACGCCGAGAAAAATGGTGCACTCACCAAAGACACCGTCATCATCGAGCCAACCAGCGGCAACACCGGCATCGCGCTGGCCTTCGTGGCCGCAGCCAAAGGCTACAAATTGATCCTGACCATGCCAGAGACCATGTCCCTCGAGCGCCGCACACTGTTGGCCATGCTCGGCGCTGAACTGGTGCTGACCGAGGGGCCGAAGGGCATGAAGGGTGCCATCGAAAAAGCCAACGAGCTGGCTGCCGAGACGCCCAACTCATGGATCCCACAACAGTTTGAAAACCCGGCCAACCCGGAGATTCACCGGCAAACGACCGCCGAAGAAATTTGGAACGACACAGACGGAGCGGTGGACATCGTCGTGGCCGGCGTTGGAACCGGCGGCACGCTGACCGGCTGCTGTGAGGTGATCAAACCGCGCAAGCCGGAGTTTCAGGCGATCGCCATGGAACCGGCCGACTCTCCGGTCATCTCCCAGACACTGGCCGGCGAAGATCTCACCCCTGGCCCGCACAAGATTCAGGGAACCGGCGCCGGTTTCGTCCCGGGAAACCTCCATCTCAAGGGGGAGGACGGAAGCGAGCAAATCTCCGATTGTATCCGAGTCAGCAACGACGACGCATTCGCCATGGCACGGCGCTTGGCCAAGCAGGAAGGCATCCTGTGCGGTATCTCCAGCGGGGCCAACGTTTGCGCTGCCCTCGAAGTAGCCAAGCGACCAGAGAATGCTGGCAAGACCATCGTCACAATCGCCTGTTCAACAGGTGAAAGGTATCTGAGCACCCCGTTGGCTGAAGAAGCCCGAGCTCAGGTCGGCGGCTGATATTTCTTAGCTAAGCCACTAATAATTAAATACTTAAATGGATTATCCGATCTCTAGTCGGGCGGCTTCGCTCGCCCCATCGTTGACGCTGGCCATCTCGGCCAAGGCCAAGGAACTGCGTGCTGCAGGGGAAGACGTTATCGGCTTTGGCGCCGGTGAGCCGGACTTCGACACACCGCAGCACATCAAGGATGCAGCAGCCCAAGCGCTGGCCGACGGCTTCACCAAGTACACCCCCAGCAGCGGCATTCCCGAGCTGCGCCAGGCCGTGGCCGACAAGTTTCAAAAAGACTACGGCGTCGAGTACGAGCCGAGTCAGGTGATCGTCAACTGCGGCGGCAAGCATTCCTGCTTCAACGTCATCTACGCCACCTGCGAAGCCGGCGACGAAGTCATCATCCCAGCGCCGTACTGGTTGAGCTATCCGGAGATGGCCAAGCTCGCCGGGGCCAAGCCGGTGATCATCGAGACCACCGACGCCACCGAGTTCAAGGTCACACCGGAGCAATTGCGCGAAGCCATCACGCCCAACACCAAGCTGTTCATCCTCAACTCGCCCAGCAATCCGACTGGCTCCGTTTACACGGCCGATGAAATCAAGGCACTGGGCGACGTTTGCGTAGAAAAAGGCGTGCTCATCATGAGCGACGACATCTACGAAAAGCTTGTCTACGACGGGGCCGAGTTCACCAGCGTCACCGGCTTCTCAGAGGAACACCTGGCGCACACCATCATCGTACACGGCCTGGCCAAGGCGTACTCGATGACCGGCTGGCGGATCGGCTTCCTCGCTGCGCCCAAACCGATCGCCCAGGCGATCAACGCGTTCCAGAGCCACAGCACCAGCAACGCCACCTCTTTCGCGCAGAAGGGAGCCGTAGCCGCGCTCACCGGGCCGCAAACCCACCTCGACGAGTGGTTGACCGAGTTCAACAAACGTCGCAGCTACGCCGCCGATCGGCTGAACAACATGGCCGGCGTGAGCTGCGTCAACAGCCGAGGTGCGTTTTATCTGTTCCCGAACATCGAGGGCACCGGCTTGAAGTCGGCCGAGTTTTGCGAGCGTCTACTCGAGCAGGCCAAGGTGGCCGCCGTCCCCGGCATCGCGTTCGGCGCGGACAACAACTTCCGCATCAGCTACGCCACCAGCATGGAGAACATCAAAAACGGCATGGACCGCCTGGATGCCTTCTGCAAAACCCTGTAAGGAATAAAAAACTCTCCAAGGCCCGCCCACTCAAGGCGGGCTTTTTCATAAAACCAAGCGCTTGGCCAAGCGGAGGATTCAGGTCTTGCTATGCTGTGACGGGGCGGTAGCCTCATCGGTGCCCGCCTCGGAAATTGCTGCCGCTTGGCTGGGGTTGGCACTACCCTGATGAATATTCTTTCCACATTCCCACGTGGAAAACCGAGTCCTGCCTCGGCGGCGTTTACGTTGATTGAGTTGCTAGTGGTGATCGCCATCATCGCGATTCTGGCGGCTCTGCTGCTGCCGGCCTTGACCAAGGCGAAGGATCAGGCTCGGCTGGCCAATTGCCTCTCGAATCAACGCCAGTGGGGGCTTGGCCTGCAGCTTTATCAGACGGAAAACAACGACGGCCTGCCCCGTGACGGGATGGGTGCCAATGGCCGTTACCCGGGCGCACCCACTCCTTCCGGAACACCGAAGGATCCCAGCGCTTGGTTTAATCTTCTGCCGCCGTTCATGGGGGAGCGCACGCTGGCTCAATACTGGAAGCGGCCAACGGTGGTTTTTCAGGACAACATCCGTAACCTCCCATTCCCCGGCGGGACGGGAAAAATCTGGCACTGCCCAAATGCCAAGATGTCGATGGAGGAGTTGAAGCAATTAAACGGTGGTGGACGGAATGGCTTCTTCAGTTACGCGATGAA
>JAPPPH010000120.1 GCA_028817635.1 Verrucomicrobiales bacterium
GCCAACGTGGGGAAAATGTCCACCGCACCGGCGGGGTAGTGGGTCACGCGCGGCGTTTGAATCCCGGCCGGCCATTCGATGATGGCCGGGACGCGCAGGCCCCCTTCGTACATCGACCCCTTGAAGCCGCGCAGGCCGCCGGTCGTTGGAGGATCAAAACGGGGCAGACCACCGTTGTCACTCGTGAACCAAACGAGCGTGCTTTGAGCGACGCCCAACTTTTTCAAGCCGGCCCGGAGCGTGCCGATGCTGCGGTCCATGGCAACGAGTTCGCCGTAGTGCTCCTGCGCCTTGGCGCTGAGTTGGTTGAACGGCTTTTTGTCGGCATCATCGGCCACCCACGGATCGTGCGGGGTGCCGTACCAGATGACAGTGAAGAATGGTTCTTTAGCCGCGACCTTGGTTTTGATGAACTTGAGCGCCTCGTCGACGATGATCTCCGAGGAGTCACCGGCGTGCTCTTCAATTTTGCCTCTCCGGCTCATGATCGGGTTACGATCGAAAAAATTTGTCACCGACAACCATTCATCAAAACCAAACGCGCCGGGGTGATGCGTATCTTCCTTGAAGATCGGGGCGCCGGGCCCGCGTAACCCGTTGAGGTGCCATTTGCCAAAATGCGCGGTGGCGTAACCGGCGTTTTTCATCGCTTGGCCAAGCGTCTTTTCCTGTTGTCGCAGCGCGTATCCGTGGTCGAACACGCCGGTGCGGTCGTGGGTGCGTCCGGTCAAAACCGTGGCGCGAGTGGGCGAACACACCGGGCCGCCGGCATAAAATCGCTCGAACCGCAGTCCATTGGCAGCCATCGCATCAAGGTGAGGCGTTTTGAGTGCGGGATGATTTCGGTAACCGGTCTGCCCCCAGCCCTGATCGTCCGCCATCACGAGCACAATGTTCGGCTTGGCCGCGAACAGTCCGGTTGCAGACGCAACGAGTGCGATCGCAATAATAAATCCCTTGAGCATCACGCGCATCCTGCCGTGAAGCCGTTTAAAAATCCAGCCCACTTGGCCAAGCGCAGGTAGGGATGGCTGTCCCAGCCGTCCTCGGCATTCCGAGGCGCTTTAGGCGAACCACGGAATACACAGAATACACGGAATGAAAACCCAAGGTGAGGGGACATTCTTGCCCCCTCATAACCGTTTAGAACTTCACGGGGACAGGAATGTCCCCGATCCTTGGCCAAGCGCTATTTCTTCAGTTTGGGCGGGTAGTTTTGTGGGCCGTCTTGATAGAGGATGCCGCGGGTCTTGGTCTTTAGCCGGTACACCTTGTCGAAGCAGGTGATGTGCATGTACTCCAGATTTCGACCGGCGAAGGTCACGCTGGTCATGCCCTTGATGCCGGGCGGGCCGGGGATGACTCCGCTGATCCGGCCGGCCGGGTCGAAGTATTGGACGCCCAATTCAGTGGCAACGTAGTAACGTCCGAAGGCGTCCGTAATCATGCCGTCGCCTTTGCAGGACGGCTGAAAGTTTGGGAGGATATCGCGCTTGGTTGGATCCGGTTTGCGGCGCATCGTCATGTACGGTTGTTTGTATTTGAGGGTGCCATTCGGTTCGATACGAAATGCCCAGCAGTGTTTCCCCCGGAAATCTGAGACGACCAGCGTCCCTTGGTCGGGTGAGAGACAGATGCCGTTGGGGCCGGTGATGCCTTTGTCGGCCACTTTGATTTCGCCGGTTTTTGTGTTGATAAACGTCACCTGTTGTTTTGGAGTCTCGGTGAAATAGAGATAGCCTTTGTGGGTGACGACAAGATCGTTCGGGCGGACATCCTTCGCCAATACTTTCATCTCGCTTGTCATGGGATCGATGACGACGACTTCTCCGGCCTTGGCTCGGCAGGCATACAGTTTGCCGTCCGGGCCGAACTTCATGCCACTGATGCCGGTGGCACCTTCGAGGTAAAGATGCACCTTGCCCGGTGGGACGACCTTGAGCAGTCCGTGGTCGCTTCGCATATCAGAGTAGTAAAAGTTACCCTCAGCATCTGCCGTGGTCGCATCAGCAAACCCGTTTTGATTGGATACCAACTGCCAATTTTCCCCAGGTATCAACACCTGCGACAAAGGCATGTCTTGGGCTGTGCCAAAATTCGTCAGAACTAAGAGTGCCAGAGGCGTGAAAAATTGTTTCATGATTAGTTTTTGGTTTTGTCTTCTGCCCAGAGCCAGCGGAGGACCTCTGGGAGGAGGGTGCCGCCATGACGTAGGTCATGCTTGCCTTTGCCGTAAACGAAGCGGTAGTCCCAGTTCATGTGCTTGAGCGCAGCGGCCATCTGAAGGTTGCCCAGCGGCCAGTCGCCGTGGGAGTTGTTCAGGTCGTTTTCGCCTCCCTCGAGGAAGACCCGGATTGGCTTGGGCGCGGTCTTGCGTATCCAGCTTGGGTAGATGTTCCCGCCACGAATATTCGTGAAGCTGCCGATCATGCTGTAGACTTTGCTGAAGGCGTCGGGGCGCTCCCATGCGGCGGTGAAGGCACAGATGCCGCCACTGCTCGCTCCGCAGATTGCCCGGTCTGCGGCGCGTTGGGAGAGGTTGTATTTTTTGCCGACTTCAGGGAGCAGTTCCTCCAGAAGAAAGCGCGCGTACTGGTCGCCGAGCGAGTCATACTCGTAACTGCGGTTGTCTGCTCGCCAACGATTCTCGGGAAACTCGTCGCCGCGATGGCCGGGGTTGACGAAAATTCCGATGGTCACCGGCATCTCTCCTTTGTGGATAAGATTATCAAACACAATTGTTGCACGGACATCGCCGTCTTCCTTCAGGTAAGCGTGGCCGTCCTGAAAAATCATCACGCAAGCCGGAGTTTTGGCCTCGTACTGGGCGGGCACGTAGACGTGGTATTCGCGCTTGGTTCCCTCAAAGATTTTGCTCTCGTGGATGTGTTTTGTGATCTTGCCTCTTGGGACACCGTCCTGTCGTTTCGAGTCAGCTGTAAACGGGTACTCCGGAATATCTGGCGCGATCGGATCGAATTTTATCGTGGGGGAAGGCTCTTCAAAAACCCACTTGGCTGAGTCGGGAAAAATGGCGCCACCATGGCGACCGCTGTGGCCTCCGTCCCCCCAGACAATCTTATAGTCGTATCCCTTGAACTCCAGCGCCTTGGCTACCTGTTGATTGGATAACGGCCAGTGGCCATGCAGGTTGTCGAGGTCGCGTCGTCCTTCTTGTAATAGGATGCGAATGTTTTTCTTCTCCGTTTTCCGAATCAGGGCCGGGTAGACGTAGCCTCCGCGGATGTTGGTGAAGCTTCCGATGTGGCTAATGACGCCTCCAAAAAAATCCGGACGAAACCAAGCTGCGGTAAAAGCAGCGATTCCCCCGGAGCTGTTGCCACAAATCGCACGGCCGGAAGGTTCGCTGGTAAGTTTCAAATCATGCTCAGCGACAACGTGGGGGAGGAGTTCCTCGATGATGAAATTCGCGTATTGGCCATCTACCGTATCATATTCGAATGCACGGTTTTTTCGGACTTGGTTGCCGGGTTCCGCAGGGGGAATGACGCCCGGATTCACGAAAAGGCCGATCGTTACCGGCAATTCGCCACGGTGAATCAGGTTGTCGAACACGATCGGTACACGAGTATGACCGTTCTCGCGGACAAATCCGCCGCCATCCTGAAACACCATTAGGTTCGCCGGCTTGCCGCCATCGTGTTGTGCCGGAATGTAGACCCAGTAATCGCGTTCTGTGCCGGGGAAGTGTTTGCAGTTCGTCCACTTGGCCTGAATAACCTTGCCCTTGGGGACGCCGGGTTGGCGCTTGGCCAAGGGGCCGGGCCGATAGTCTGCCGCTTGGCCAAGCGATACAAAGCCAAGCGACAATATGAGGGTGAAAAGTTTGTTCATGGTATGATTGCGGCTTGGCCAAGCGCGGCTACTTCGCTGGTTTTTGCCAGGGAGTTTTGCCGGCGCGCTGGTAGTGTAGGCGGAGGGCCGTGGCCAGTTCGTTGAATTTTTTACGGTTGGTATTCGCGAGGTTTTTCGACTCGAGCGGATCGTCCTTGAGGTTGTACAGTTCGTATGGTTCGAATGGTGTGTTGTGAACTAGTTTCCAGTCGCCCCGGCGGAAGGCGTGATAGTCCTGTCCGTTGTATCGCAAGCCGCCTTCGCGCCGGACAAAAATCAGGTCACGATCGAATGACTGCTTTTGGCCAAGCATGGTTGGCAGGAGGCTTTTGCCCTCAACGTATCCGGGCACTTTGGCACCTGCCGCCGCACAGGCTGTGGGATACAAGTCCATCGTGATGCCGACGAGGTTGCTGTGGGTTCCGGACTTGATTTTGCCGGGCCAAACGGCACAAGTCGGCACTTTCAGGCCGCCCTCGTACATGTCTTGTTTTCCGCCGCGATGGTTTCCGTTGGTTCCACCAACGTTGACCTGACCGCCGTTGTCGCTGCTAAATATCGTGAGCGTGTTTTCGTACTGCCCGTTTTTCTTTAGGGCGTTGATGACCTGCCCGATGCCGTCATCCATGTGCTCGATCAGTGCGACCAGCTTGGCTCGCTTGTCGCTGATGCCCGGTTCGCGTGCCTTCACTTTTTCGTACCAATCCTGCGGGGGCTGAATCGGAGTGTGCGGGGCGTTGTAGGAGAGATACATGAAAAACGGTTCATCCTTATCCTTGCGATCATTCACGTAATCGATACCCCACTCAGTGATGAGATCGGTTGCGTGGCCGGGAGGGTCGATTTCCTTCCGGTTTTCGCGGAAGTAATTGATGCCGTGACGACGGTGCTTGTAGTAGTCGTCGATCATGTCGCAGAGGAAGCCTTTGAAAAAATCGAAGCCGCGTCCGTTCGGTGTGTTGGGTTCCTCGAGGCCGAGGTGCCACTTGCCGATGATCGACGTGTGATAGCCGGCATCCTTCAAAACGTTTGGCAACAGGGTGACGTCCTGCGACAGCCAGCCCCAGTTGTGCTGTGGGTGTGTGCGAATCACGCCCGGCACGCCGGCGATGTCCGGGTAGGTGCCACTCAAGAGTGCGGCGCGGGTGGGGGAGCAGACCGGGCAGTTGGCGTAGAATGAATCAAACCGCATCCCGTCTGCCATCAACGCGTCTAGGTGTGGGGATTTCAAATCCTTGGCGC
>JAPPPH010000183.1 GCA_028817635.1 Verrucomicrobiales bacterium
TTTTTCTGCAGCCTCGATTTCTTCAGTTGAAATCACGCCGTCCCCGTCGGTGTCCAGCGCCTTGGTGACTGGGAAGGTCTTGATGAACGAAGGCGGGCCGCCGGGGGGAGGGGCGGGTTGTGCCTGCAGAGTGATCGTCGCGGCAAGCATCATACCCGCTGTTAGAATTATTTTCTTCAGCGTAACAGTTTGGGGAGATGCCGTTTTTCCCGGAAAAGTTACAACCAAACTCAGAGGGCGATCGGCTGCACACACTCTGGAGCCTCGAAGCGTGGGTTGTTCATTCGCGGGGTGACGTAATGCTCCCGCATCGGCTCGGCATTGTACGATCGCAGCAACGGCTTGAGTTCAGTCGCCTGGCTTTCGGGCGAAAGCCATAGGTCGTAGTCGTCCGGGTGAATGATCACCGGCATGCGGTCGTGCACGCGCTTGGCCAAGCGGTTGGGCGTGGTGGTGATGACGGTGAATGTGCGCAGCGTCTCAGGCTCCGCTTGGCCAAGCTCGAGGCCCGGCAACTCCGGCTCAGTGACCTGCTCCGGAGCCGTCCATGTTTCCCAAAGTCCGGCGAGGCAAAATAAGTCGCCTTCGTGCATCGTGTAGTAAACTGGCTGCTTGCCGCTTGGCCGCGATTCCCACTCGTAATACCCATCCACCGGCAACAGGCAGCGCCGCCGCTGAAACGGTTTTCGGAAGCTGGGTTTTTCGTCGATTGTCTCCGCCCGCGCGTTGGCCAGCTTGGCCCCGATCGACTTGTCCTTGGCCCACGGCGGGATCAACCCCCACCGCATCGCCTCGAGCTGCGTGTCGCCTGATTCGTGAACGGCCACCAGCGCATCCTGCGTCGGCGCGAGATTCAACCGGGGCGCGACGTCGGGCGTTTGGCCCTTCGCCTTCACCTTCTTTTTGGCTTTGTCCTTCGCGGACCCCTGTGCCACTCGACAACACATAGGCAATACGATTCAGGGTGTGACCAATGGATTTCGAACCTTCAACTGCGGGAAGGACAGAAAATCGCGATCCGCCGTCCACAACTCACGGACACCATGATGCAGACAAAGCGCCGCAATCCGCGCATCGTGAATGCGAGGTCCCGTTACTTTTGACGAAGTCACAAGCGTGCGTAATTTTTCGTAATACCCGGGGCTCTCGGATAGAAACTGCATACAGGGTGCGCCCATCAATGACTTTACAAACCTGAACGCTTCCGAAAGTGTTGATGGCGTGCTGAAGATTTTTTTGTTCGTAACCACGCCGATAAATTCATGAATGCACGGCCACGGGACGGCACAGGGTTCTTTCCTTTCAAACAGAGGTCTTAAAACTTCGGTTGCTGTTTCGTGATTAAGCGATTCAGCGTGGTGCGAATAAACCAACAGGTTTGTATCGACCGCGATCATGCTCCGCGTCCCCGATAGATTTCATCACGGAACTTTTCCCAAGGAGCGTCCTTGAACTCATCGGCAAGTTCACCCTTGAAAGTGACAAGATCCCAAACCCACTTTTTTTCAGGGTTTTCGTCCTGTTTTTGCTCCAGCATCCTGCGTAGACCTTCCTCGGTTAGGGCGCGGAAGGTGGTCTTTTCATCGCGAGCCAGTTTTTGGACTCGATGGAACAAATCGTCAGCAATTTCGACCGTGGTTTTCATAATACGGCGACCCATATTCACATATATGGGTACCCATATCAACCGCTATTTTTGAGAACCTCGTCGATCTTGGCCTTGGTCGTTTTGTCCATTTTGATGAGCGGGGGCCAGTTGCGTTTGTGGCCTTCGCCGGGGAGTTTGCGGGTGGCGTCGATGCCGAGTTTCCCGCCAACGGCGATCTCGCTGGTGGCGTGGTCGAGGACGTCCGCCGGGCCCTTGGTCAGCAGGCTGTCCCGCTGTGGGTCGGTGTCGGCGCACATGTGAAACAGCACTTCGCTGGTGTTGTGCACGTCAACAAAATCGTCCACGACGACGATGTACTTGGTGAACATCATCTGCCCCATGCCCCACAGGCCGTGCATGATCTTGAACGCCTGCATCGGGTAGGTTTTTTTGATGCTCACAAAAACGAGGTTATGAAACACGCCCTCGGCCGGGAGCGCGATGTCGACGATCTCCGGGAAGTTCATCCGGAAGATCGGCAGGAACAGCTTTACGCTGGCGCTGCCCATGTAAAAATCCTCCATCGGCGGGATGCCGACGATCGTGGCGGGGTAAGTGGCGTCTTTGCGGTGGGTGATGGCAGTGATGTGAAACACCGGGTACGGCTCCGGCAACGTGTAGTAGCCGGTGTGGTCGCCGAACGGCCCCTCGTCGCGCAGTGGCTCGGTCGGGTCGATGTAGCCCTCGATGACGATGTCGGCATTGGCCGGCACCTCGAGGTCGCAGGTCTCGCACTGCACCATTTCCACCGACTTGCGGCGCAGGTAGCCGGCGAGCAGAAACTCGTCCAGCCCGTCCGGCATCGGGGCGGTGGCACAGAATGGGTAAACCGGGTCGCCGCCGAGGAACACCGCGACCGGCATCCGCTCGCCGGTCTCGTAGTAGCGACGGCCGTGGCGTGCGGCGACTTTTTGCAACTGCCAATGCATGCCGGTCGACTGGTCGTCATAAACCTGCATCCGATACATGCCAAGATTGCGGTCGCCTGTGTCGGGATCGCGCGTGACGACGCACGGCAGCGTGAGGAACCGTCCGCCATCGAGCGGCCAACACTGCATGATCGGCAGGTTAAGGAGGGTTGAGGGATTGGGGGTTAGGGTCGAGGGATCGTTGACGTCCGGGGCGCTTGGCCAAGGTTCGGTGCGCGAGGCCGGAGAGTCGAACCGGTGGATGACTTCCTTGCACGGGCCACGCTTGACCTTCTTCGGTCGGGCATGGCGCAGGCCAAGCGCTTGGCCAAGCAGGGCCATGGCATCGCGCAGCCCGGTGGGCGGCTTGGCCTGGACGAGCGAACCCAGCTCCTCTGCCACGGCCTCGACGCTCTCGGCTCCGAGCGCCATAGCCATCCGCCTGGCTGAGCCCATCGTGTTGATGGCCACCGGCATCGGGGAGACCTTGCCGTTGACGGTCGGTTGCTCGATCAGGAGCGCCTTGCCGCCGCCCGGCTTTTTCATTTCGCGGTCGGCTAGCTCGGTGATTTCCAGCTCGGTGGCGATCGGTTCGCTGACACGAATCAGCTCGCCCGCCTTCTCGAGGGCGTCCAAAAACTCTGCGTACGATTCGTAGGCCATGGCTCGCGGGCATCGATGGACAGGGGCCGCCGACTGCACGGCAGAAGTAGCATCCACCCCCGGAAAAGACGATGCTATTCCGCTTGGGAAGACTGCCGTTAATTGGCTCGACTCCGTTTGGCCAAGCCCTACGATGCCCGCACCCAATCGGCTCCGTGCGGTTGGCTGACCTTGTTTCGGGACGATTTTATGAGCAAAAAACTGATCCACCTCGCTGGCCGCCTTCTCGGCGTGGCAGCGCTTGGCCTCGCGCTTGGCCAAGCGGAGGCGAAGTCCAAGCCGAACGTGCTGTTCCTCTTTGCCGATGACCAGTGCTACGAGACGGTGGCAAACCTTGGCCACACCGACATCGACACCCCGAATCTCGATCGCCTAGCCAAGCGCGGCACGCAGTTCACCCGCGCCTACAACATGGGCTCGTGGAGCGGCGCAGTGTGCGTGGCCAGCCGACACATGCTGATTACCGGTCGGCACATTTGGCGGGCGCAAAAGGCGCAGCAGGTTTTGCGCGGTGGCAAAAAACTGACCGACGCACAGCAGGCCGCACGTGACGTGGAGTTCAACAACCTCTGGCCACAGGTGATGGGCCGCGCCGGGTATCAGACATTTTTCACCGGCAAATGGCACATCTCGGCGGCGGCGGATCAGGCGTTTCAGGTCGCCCGAAACATCCGCGGTGGCATGCCGAATCAGACCCCCGAGGGCTACAACCGGCCACTGCCTGGCAAGCCGGACCCGTGGAGCCCATACGACATCAAGTTCGACGGTTTTTGGAAGGGCGGCAAGCATTGGAGCGAAGTCGTCGCGGACGATGCTGTCGACTACATCGGCGAAGCCAAGCAGGACAAGCGGCCGTTTTTCATGTACATCGCGTTCAACGCGCCGCACGACCCGCGACAGGCCCCGAAGGAATACATCGACCGCTACCCGCTGAGCCGCATCAAGGTTCCGGCGAGCTACCTCGACGAGTATCCTTACAAGGACGACATCGGCTGCAGCGCCCGGTTGCGTGATGAAAAACTGGGGCCGTTCCCGCGCACCCACCACGCGGTGAAAGTGCACCGGCAGGAGTACTACGCGATCATCGAGCACATGGACACGCAGATCGGCCGCATCCTCGATGCGCTGGAAAAATCCGGCCAAGCCGACAACACGTATATCTTCTTCAGCGCCGACCACGGCTTGGGCGTGGGGCACCACGGCCTGTTCGGAAAACAGAATTTATACGAGCACAGCACGCGTGTTCCATTCATCGCGGCCGGCCCGGGCATCAAGGGCGGCGAAAAGATCGCTGCTCCGATCTACCTACAGGACGTGATGGCCACCTCGCTCGACATCGCCGGGGCCAAGCGCCCGGAACAGGTCGAGTTCCAAAGCCTCATGCCGCTGTTGAATGGCAAAAAGAAGGAGTCCGAAGTCAAGGCCGTGTACGGTGCCTACCTCGGGCTGCAACGTTCCGTGACCGTAGGCAACTGGAAGCTGATCCTTTACCCAAAAATCTCCAAGGCGCGCCTGTACAACATCAAGCGCGACCCACTGGAGATAAACGATCAGGCCGCCGACGAATCGAAAGCCAAAGTCGTCAAACGCCTCTACAAACGCCTGCTCCGTCTGCAAAAAGAGCACGCCGACACCCTCGACCTGAAGGCGGCGTTCCCGAAACTTGGTTAACCTCCGCCCCATCCGAATCGACTTGAAAAATATTACGAACCAGCCGTTGGCCAAGCGGGCGGCTTTGCTGGCGACCGTCTGTGCGCTTGGCCAAGCGGCCATTGCGGTTGAGCACACCCCGATCGCCCCGGGCAGCAAGGGTACCTTCCGAGGCCGTCCCACCGTCGAGGCAGTGCGGGTCGAAAAAGGCCCCACCATCGTC
>JAPPPH010000067.1 GCA_028817635.1 Verrucomicrobiales bacterium
CCGCCCCTCCTGTACTACCACCCGAAGCAAGTCCCACAAAAAACGAATCAGCGCCGAGCAAGAGCGCTACTAACACTTGATATCGCCATCGCCTAACCAAACGCTTGGCCAAGCGGGGATGGATACTTGACTAATTTAGTCGGGATTATAGTTTTCTTGCGGCATGAAATTGTCGCAACGAGGCGAATATGCGCTGCGGGCGCTCTTGGTTTTGGGGATGAACCATGGGCCGGAGGTCGTGCGCATCAGGGACATCGCGCAGCAGCAGAATATTCCGCGACGTTTTCTGGAACAGATTCTGAATGACCTCAAATCGGCTGGCTTCGTCCAAAGCCGCCGTGGTGTGGCTGGTGGATATCGGTTGCAGCGCGACCCAGCGGAAATTTCGTTGGCAGACATCATTCGCCACCTCGAGGGACCGCTCGCCCCGGTGGGTTGTGTAAGTGTGAATTACTACCAGCGCTGTTCCTGTCCGGACGAGGCCAAGTGCGCCATCCGCAGCGTGATGCAGGAGGTGCGCGACGCGATCGTCAGCGCTCTCGAAGGGGTCACCGTTTCCCATCTTTGCGACCGGGTCCGCGATCTCCAAGGCCCGATGGACAACCCCCTCGACTACATCATCTAATTAAGCCGGCCCGTTGCGTTTCTCGTTGGCGCGGGCACCGAGGTTACCGTAGCGGTGGTAGTCGTTGGAAAGACTTTGTTCTTCGGCGTACCAAAGCAGCTCTAGGCGGCCTTCGTTGAGGACGGGCGTGTCGGCGATGTAAATGCAGGCTTCGTTCGCGGCACGGCGAATGGGTTCGGGCACACGATCAGGCGCTGCGTAGCGGAGTCGGTCGAATTGGTTGATGTCCGGCTCGGATATTATTTCCGCAAACTCACTCCAATCCTCAGCGCCGGGGCCGGTGATGGAGATGGTGCAGCCAATTGCTATCGCTGCGCCAAGGCGGGCGGCGATTTCAAAGTCGGTGTCTTCCTCGAGCAGGCAGATGCACAGCCGCTCGATGGGGCGGTAGCGGCGGAGGTTGTCTTGGCCGAGCAGGCGGAGGTGGTCGTGTTCGCCGTGGAATTCGTCGTGTGCCTGTTGGGCGTAACTGCGCAGGGCCCGTTCGACGGAGGGCACGCGCTTGGCCAAGGTCGTCAGCAAGCTTTGCGGACTCGCAGGCTCGTCCCTCCAATTCGTTTCGCGGGAGGGACGAGCCTGCGAGTCCGTGATTTCTTCAAAGTCCATGAGCTGGGCAACGTAGCTGGGGCCGCCGGCTTTGATGCCGGGGCCAAAGGCGCTGAGGCCCATGCCACCGAAAGGTTGACGCAGGACGATGGCGCCGGTGGTGGGGCGATTGATGTATAAATTGCCGGCGCGCACGCGGCGTTGCCAGTGTTGTTGCTCGCGTTCGTCGAGTGTCTCGATGCCGCTCGTCAGACCGAAGCCGGTTTGGTGGATGAGATCGATTGCTTCATCGAGATCGTCAAAACACATCACGCTGAGCACGGGACCAAAGAGTTCGCGCAGGTGGGTGGGCGCGCCGGGTTTCACGTTCCATTTCACGCCGGGTGTGACGAGGCACGGGCTTTTGGTATCGATGCGCGGTTCGACGAGCCATTCCTCGCCGGGCGCGAGTTGCTCGATACCCGCTTTCAAATCACCGGTAGGCGGGCGAATGAGCGGCCCCATTTTGGTGGGCAGCTCCCAAACCGACCCGACCGTGAGGCTGGTCACCGCATCACGCAGGCCTTCGCGGAAGCGGGCGTCTTCGTACACCTCGCGCTCGAGCAGCAGCAGCGAGGTAGCCGAGCATTTCTGGCCGGCATGGCTGAAGGCGCTGTGCAGCACATGCTTGATGGCCTGATCGCGGTCGGCCATGGCGGTAACGATGGTAGCGTTTTTGCCGCCGGTTTCAGCGAGCAGATTCATCGCCGGCGTGGCGCGCAACATCGCGAACGCCGTCTCCGTGCCGCCGGTGAGAATGACTGCGTCGATCTCCGGCCTCGCCGTGAGATGCTCACCGGCCACGCGGCCGCTGCACGGGGTGAGCTGCAAAGCCTCGCGCGGCACGCCGGCGCGCCAGAAACATTCGCAGACGAGATGCGCGGGCAGCACCGTATCGCTGGCGGGCTTGAGGATGGTGGTGTTGCCCGCCGCCAACGCTGCTGCCACGCCACCACACGGGATGGCGACAGGAAAATTCCACGGGGATACCACCGCGACAACTCCCTTGCCTCGCACGCGCAAGTGCGGTTGGCTCGCGAAATCCGCCGCCGTGCGCGGATAAAACTCGGTGAAGTCAATGGCCTCGGACACTTCGGGATCCGCCTCGGCAATCGTCTTGCCCCCGCAGGCCATCGCGGCCCCGATGAGGTCGGCGCGGGCGAGGCGCATCTCGTGCGCGGCTTTAAATAGAATGGCGTTGCGTTCGCCAAAGCTCATCGACCGCCAGCCAGCGGGGTCGGCCGCTGCACACTCGACGGCGCGCGCGAGGTCGACCGGTGTAGCTTCGCGGAAACGGGCGACTACGGTGCCCGGCCGCGAGGGATCTTCGGTTTCGGTTGTGGGACCATCGGCAGAAACATCTTCACCGGCGATGTGCAATGGGATGTCGGACACTCGATCACGCCACGCAGCCACGATGCCTTCGGCCCACTCACTGTTTTGCGGCAGGGCAAAGTCGGTGTCCGGTTCGTTGATGAACTGTCGCCAGTCAGCCGGAATCTTGGGGACTGCCGGTTTCTCCATTCGATTTTGCGTTCGCCTTGGAGCATCCGAAAGCGTTGGCATCAGGTCGATAGAGTTGCAAAATGCTTTTTCCATTTGAGCCCATTCGGGATCGTCGGTGCTGACGCGGAAGGCGTGGCGAAGGAAATTTTCGGGGCCGGTGTTTTCGTCGAGGCGACGAATGAGGTAGCCGATGGCGTAGATGAAATTTTCGCGGCGACAAGCGGGGGCGTAGAGGAGGATGTCGCGTGTGTGCTCCTCAAGGGCGCGGCGTTGGTGGTTGGCCATGCCCTCGAGCATCTCGAAATGCACCGCATCGCCAGCATCCGCAGCCGCGGCCAGCTCGAGTGCGTAGGCGATGTCGAACAGGTTATGCGAACCCACACCGAGGTGCACGGCGGCGAGATTCTCCGGGAGCATGCCCTCGGTGAGCATGCGTTTAAAGTTGGCATCCGTCTCCGGCTTGGTGGCGAACGGCGCCTGCGGCCAGCCGCCGATGGCCGCCTCGATCCGTTCCATCTCCATGTTGGCGCCCTTGACGAGGCGCAACATCACCGGCGCGCCACCGGCAGCGACGCGAGCGCGGGCCCAGTCGTTGAGGCGGCGCTGCATCGCGGCAGCGTCGGGCAGGTACGCCTGCAACACGATGCCCGCGTGCACACCCTCCAAGCCGGGCCGGCTCAGCGTGCGCATGAAGGCCTCAGCGGTGAGGTGCATATCGCGGTATTCCTCCATGTCGAGGTAAACCATTTTGGGCACCTCGCTGCCGTCGGGCCGCTCAAAAGTTTGTTCGGCCGACAAGCGATACAACGGCTCCAGCCGATCGCACAACACGCCGATGGTATGCTCGCGAGCGAGCGGAGAAATCTGCGAATAGATAGTCGAGATTTTCACGGAGATGACCTCGATGTCCGGCAGGCGCAGGGCGTTGTGGTAACGCTGCAATCGATGTGCCGCCTCCTCTTCGCCGAGCAATGCTTCACCGAGAATGTTCACGTTCACCCGCAGGCCGGCCTCGCGGCGGCGATGCAGGTGCGGCTCGAGCAACGGATCTTCCGCTGGCAAAATCACGCGCGACGATTCGCGCCGCATCTTTTGTTTGGCCAAGGGAAAGGCGATGCCCGCGAACATTCGGCCAAAGAACGGCAGCGCCGCCAGCGCCAGGCGATCGAGCCACGGGAAAAACTGCGGCACACCGCGCGTCTCGAGGATGTGCAGAAACTGGTCAATACCGCGCCGCGCCGATTCCGGCCGGAAGGCTTGGTCGGTGAGCTGCGTGACCGTCACCTTGTCGTCCGGCCGCTGCAGCATACCGTCCAGCTCAGCGAGCTGCCGACGCTCTTCCGCGGTCTGGATCGCTGTGGCGCGCGTTTGGAGTTCACGCGCCCACTCGATGGCGCGCTTGGCCAAGCGCTTGGTTTCGCCGGTGCTATTCAAATTTTCATCTCGGCCTTCACCTCGCCGAACTTGGCGATGGCGAATTCGAGATCCTCCCGCGTGTGGGCGGCGGAAATTTGCGTGCGGATGCGCGCCTTGCCCTGGGGCACGACGGGGAAGGAAAAGCCAATGACATAGACGCCCTTTTCGAGCATGGCGTCGGCAAAGCGGCTGGCGAGGGCGGCGTCGCCCAGCATGATGGGCGTGATGGGATGGGTGCCCTCGAGAATTTCAAAGCCGCTGCCGGCCATTTGTTCGCGGAAAAAATTCGTGTTCGCCTCGAGGCGGTCGCGCAGCTCGGTGGATTTGTTGAGCAAATCGATAGCCTTGATGGAGGCGGCAACGATGCTGGGCGCGACGGTGTTCGAAAAGAGATACGGGCGCGAGCGTTGGCGGAGGTATTCGATGATCTCTGCACGGCCGCTGGTGTAGCCGCCGCTGGCACCGCCAAGGGCTTTGCCGAGGGTGCCGGTGATGATGTCGATGCGATCCATCACGCCGTGATGCTCGTGCGTGCCGCGGCCGCGTTCGCCCATGAAGCCAACGGCATGAGAGTCATCGACCATCACCAACGCGCCGTGTTCATCGGCGAGGTCGCAGATGGCGGGGAGGTTGGCAAGGTAGCCATCCATCGAGAACACGCCATCGGTGACGATCAGAATGCGCCGCGCGCCCTTGGCTGCCTCGAGTTGCGCGGCGAGATCGGCCATGTCGTTGTTCTTGTAACGGAAACGCTTGGCCTTGCAGAGCCGCACGCCATCTATGATCGAGGCGTGGTTGAGTTCATCGGAAATGACCGCGTCATCGGCACCGAGCAATGTCTCAAAGAGACCGCCATTGGCATCGAAACAGGACGTGTAAAGAATCGTGTCCTCCATCCCGAGGAAGTCGATGAGTTTGTCCTCGAGCTGTTTTTGGATGGCTTGCGTGCCGCA
>JAPPPH010000225.1 GCA_028817635.1 Verrucomicrobiales bacterium
CTTCCACACGTTCTCCTGCTCGCCGCCCATCTTGCCATCCTCCGGCTTGAACGGAAACGCCATGTCCGGCGGCAGCACGTTCAACAGGTCGTAGGCCGCCTGTCCCCAGAACCGATTGTTGTACTTTCCCGAAGAATGCAAAAACTTGGCACCATCGACGCAGTACTCGTACAGCCGGCCGGCCGCATCGTCGCAACAGTGCATGTAGTTGTTGTTCCGGTCGTAAATGTAAAACGAGACAAACGGCTTGCCGCTCTCCCGGCCCGGCCCCAGATAAAGTCGCTCCGGCGCCCGGTGCTTGAGCGGACTGTAGTATCCAATTTTCGACTGGCCACCCGGTACGCTTGGTTTGATGTCGCGCTCAATGAACCACTGGTAACGCTCGCGATAAGCGGCTTCGTACTCGGGCGGCACCGCTTGGCCAAGCGGAGGTCGCCCGCCGAAGATCGCCTGCTCTGAGGCCCAAAGAAACTCCGGATCCCGGAACTCCTTGGCCAAGCGATACCAGACGTCACCGTCGTTCACACCCTCAGCGCCGCCAAAGTACTCAGCATTCCACGGGTCGAGATAAATGTGGTCGCGCCCCGGCTTGATCCTGCCGCCGGAGTTCGGGTTGCCGCGCACGCCGCCTCCGTGGACGTAATCGAGATAGCGCTTGGCCAAGGCGTGCAGCAGCTCGCGGTCGGTCTTGAATTTGTCCATGCCCTCGGCCATGTCGATCCAACCCTGCAACAACAGTGGGCCGTAGGGGTAATAGTTCGTCTCGGTCGTGTCGCCGTACTCGGTCAACTCGCGCCAAAGAGCATCGAGCCAGCGACGGTGCGTCTTGAGTTCCGGCATGTCGGGAAACACCTTCAGCGCCACCGCCGGGCCGCCGTTCATTCCGTACGGGCGATTGTTCACGCTGCGTTCGAGGTTGGGATAGTCGTAACTCAACGCCATGCTTTGTCTGAAGATTTGGCGGAACTTGGCCTGCTCAATTTTACTCAACATCCCCTGTCGAACGAGTTCCTTATAAATCCTCACCCGCCCGGCGGCGCCCCAAGCCTTGTGCCCCGGCAGCAGGTTGAACTCTGCACCTTTGCCGCTGCGCACCGCCTCGTCGTAGCGATCGAGGATGCTCATGAAATAACCGTGCAACACCTCAAGCGCACCGGCTTCACTGCGGCCTTCGTCGATGTACCGGCGCAGCAGCCGATCCCACTCCCAGCCGCCGCGAAGGATCTGTGGTCGACTCGCGCGGACGCGGTTGGCCATCGCCGTGATCTCGAAGCCGGAATAAACCGAATAATCCGGAAGCGGATGTTTCAACCGAAACCCCTCCTGCGCAGGCAAGGTTGCCGCCCACAAAAGCACCCCCAGCAATAGCGAAACTCTATTCATTATTTGCGGCTAACCGACCAATTCCCCTTGTGGTTCAAAACGACTATCACGTCGCCCACCGTGGCGGTGTACCGGCCTTTCTTGTTCACCGCAGTCTTGACTCCGCGCACCACGGCTCCGGCCGGGGTTTTGAGTTCATGCGGCACAAGCACGCTGAGAAAACGCTCCGTTTGGCCGGCCGCGATCGGTCGATACGCGTAGGCGGTTGTATTCGGGTCGAGATCCTGCGAACGGGATTGGTTGATCGTCCCGAACACCATGTCGCGGTGGTCATGGACGACAACGGCGACGCCCTGTTTTTCCTTCTGCCACCAGGCCTGCGCGAATGCCGGTGCGCCAAACCAGTTTTCATCCTGCAGCCCCGGCTTGCGTCCCTCGTCACGGGCCAGATGCCAGACCGGTCCAGCGTGGTACGCTTGGCCAAGCGCTTGGCCAACGACGTACTCATCCGCGACGACGAGATAGCCCTCCGCCGTCAACACCGCCTTGCGCGTCCAGCGGCTCTCCGGGCCAAAGTAGTCGGCAAAGCTGAACTGGCCATAAGCGTCGCCTGAGTCGTTGTTTTCCGCATGGGCCAGATCCGGCAGGTGCTTGGCCATGTACATGCGGCGGTAGTCCCGCTCGTCGCCCTTGCGGTCGGGGTGCACCGGAAACTGATGCCGCCTATGAACGACGAGCAGCGCATCGAGGCTCTCGTTGCCGCTGCCGCCGCCCCGGATGTCGGTGTCCGAGTAGACGTTGTTGTACTTGCCGGACGAATGCAAAAACTTGGCTCCGTTGAACGAGTACTCGTAGAGAAAACCGGAGACGTTGTCCAAGTGACTGTCCTTTTTGTCGTAGAGAAAAAACGCGGCGAACGGTTTGCCCGCCTCAACGCCATCGTTCAAGTAGATGCGTTCCTTGATTTTCTTTTTCAGCTCGCTGAGCAGCCCAACTTTGGCCTGCATCTTTGGCACCCTCGGCTCGATGCCGCGTTCCACAAACCAATCGAAGCGTTTGTTGTACGCCGCCTGATATTGCGGTGGCACTTTGCCGCCCGGTGGCCGGCCGCCCAGCGACACCTGCTCGGCCGCCCAGAGGTATTCCGGATTTTTGTAGTGCTGCGCCATGCGATACCAAAAATGGGCATCGCGGCTGGACGTCTCCACGTCGTAGTAGCCCACGTTCCACGGGTCGGCGTAGACCCCGGAAAAATTGGTCCGCTGCCGAATACCACAGTTTGGTCCGCCGCGAACGCCACCCCCGTGTGCAAACTGCAGGCAACGCCGGCCCAGCGCATCGATCAGTTCCTTCTCCGACTCCAGCCGGCCGGTTGCCTCCGCAATGTCAACCAAGCCGTGCAGGAAAATCGGCCCGTACGGATAGTAATTCCACTCCGTCCAGTCGCCAAAGTCGGCCAAGTGATTCCAGATGCGATCCAGCCACGCGCGGGCCTCCTTTGCCTGCGGTGCATCGGGAAACAGCTTGATGCCCAACGCCACGCCGCCGCCGTTGCCGAACGAATGATTGTCCGCATGCTGCGACCCGTTTTTGAAATTGAGAAACGTGGGACTCAGGCTTTGGTGGACGATCTTTTTCATCCTCGCCTGCTCCGCCTCAGTCAGCATGTTTTGCCGGACCAACTCCTCGTAAATGCGCATCCGGCTCGCCCCACCCCATCCGCCGTGGTAGCCGCCGCCGTGATGATCGCGCTTGAGCGTGCGCCCATCCGCCGCCTGCCGCGAAACCTTGTTGCCGCTGTTGGTGGTGAAGAAAATGTAAAACAGGTCGCCCTCACCGCGTTGCTCGCAGCGTGCGTGCCAATCGAGGATCAACGCGCGGAACACCGCCCGCAGGATGCGGATGGCATTCTCATCCTTTCGGCCGCCGTCCACGTAGCGTGCCCGAAGTCGATCCCACTTCCACCAACCACGGGAAAACGAGTACCGCTCCGCCTCGCCCAACGACCGGCGCAATGCCGCCTCCATCTCTTCAATGTTTTGAACGTTTCGGTAATCGTGACGCGGATGCCCGGCGAGAAGGGACTCTTCTGCAAGCGGCTTGGCCAAGGGCAGGCCAAAGGCACAAAGCAACAACCAAATGGGAATTCTTTTCATGACAGGCTTGTGCTGAGCAGCCTAGCCCAGTGCCTGCCCCAGCGCCAACCATTCCGCTTGGCCACTTGGCTCCAGCGGCTTAGGCTCCGCTTGGAATTCATTCGGCCGCTTGGCCAAGTTATCCCATGGAAACGATTCGTAATAATCTTGTATCGGACGTTCGCCAGCGCGTGGCGGAGGTCGTGGTGGGGCAGGACGTGGTCGTCGAACGGCTGTTGATTGCACTTTTCACCGGAGGCCACTTGTTACTGCAAGGCATGCCCGGCTTGGCTAAGACGCTGCTCGTGCAGACGATCTCCAAGACGATTGATCTCAAGTTTAGCCGCGTACAGTTTACCATCGACCTGTTGCCGTCGGACATCCTCGGTTCGGAGGTGCTCGATCAGCGGACGAATGAATTCACAACGCACCTCGGCCCGATCTTCACGAACCTGCTTTTGGCCGACGAGATTAACCGCGCCGCGCCCAAGGTGCAGAGTGCGCTGCTCGAGGCCATGCAGGAGCGCAAGGTCACCATCGGCAACGAGACACACGTCCTGCCCGCGCCGTTCCTTGTCATCGCCACTCAAAACCCAATCGAACAAAGCGGCACATTCGAACTGCCGGAGGCGCAGCTTGACCGGTTCATGCTCTGCCACCGGCTCGACTACCCCGCTGCCGGAGAGGAGGAGGAGGTTTTGCGGCGTAGCCTGACGCTTGGTCTGCAAAAACGCGACGGCGGCGCAGTCCCCAAGTCGGCGTTCGACACCCTCTCCGACGAGATCGTCGCGACGCGCGAAAACCTCGTCGAGATGATGGCCGCGGTGCAGGAGGTGCATGTCAGTGAAGTTTTCCAAAAACACACGGTCGAGGTCGTCCGCCGCACACGCCGCCACCCGAGCATAGAGCTGGGCGGCAGTCCGCGCGCCGGCCTGGCGATGATTCAGGCGGCCCGCGCCCGGGCATTCATCCACGACCGCGACTACGTCGTGCCAGAGGATCTGTACGCGCTCGCTGAGGACGTGCTGCTGCACCGCATGCGGCTCCGCTACGAGGCATTGGCGGAGGGCATCTCCGGCGTCAGCGTGCTCAAGGAAATTCTCTCCGAGGCGGGCTGATCCCCGCCCAACCAAGCGCATGAAACCCCTCACCGGCAGTCTCGAATCGTGTGACGGACTGGACGGACGCCAGTTCGCCATCGCCGTGAGGCGCCTGGCCGACAGCCTGCAGTACGGCACCGATGCCTCGCCGTTCGTCGGCTCCGGCATCGAGTACGCGCAGAGCCGGCCGTACGAGGCGGGCGACCCGGTGAAGCAGATCGACTGGCGCGTCACTGCGCGGATGGGCCGACCGTTCATCAAGGAATACGAGGCGCCCAAGCAGATGCCGGTGTATCTGCTAGTGGACACCTCCGGCTCGATGTGCGTGTCCAGCACAGGCACAAGCAAGTACGCCTGGGCGGTGCAAATCGCCGGCGGCCTCGCGCTCGCGGCACTAGCGCGGATGAGCCCGGTCGGCATGATCGGCTGCGGCGAACGGGCGTTCGATGCCAAGCCAAGCCTCTCGCGGCACCGCGTTTTTCTCTGGCTGCTT
>JAPPPH010000340.1 GCA_028817635.1 Verrucomicrobiales bacterium
GCACACCCACGCCTCACCGCTCGACGAACACCAAAAAGCCGCGCCCGATAATGACACAGGAGGACGTGGTCGAGATTTTGAAAATCATCCCGATGGATCCCAACGACAGCGACCTCATGTATTTGACCAATCTGCTGCGGGCCGTCGGCAAACCGAATTTGCAAAAGCTCGCCAGCAAACTGGAAGCTGGTCTGGGGCCAATCGGCGGAAAGAATCCGGACGCCCGTAAGTGGGCCGCGCAACTGCTGGAGCCACTGGGCATCGGGGCCGCTGCCTCGCATGTCCTGCCGTTCGTCGGAGACGGCCACGGCGACTGGTCGCTCATGACCCGGGCCAAACTGCTCGAGCAAATCTGGCGCAGTGCGCCGGGACTGAAAAACCAGCGGGCCGCGTGGGAGGCAAACGAAAAACTGATCGCCGAAGCGGAGAAGACTGAAAACAAACTCGAGGCCGTCAAGCGCGGCTTCACGCTGGCTGAAAAACTGCCGCAGGCCAGCGCCGATGAGTGGATGGAAAAACAGTTCAGCAAGGGCGGCCACGGGCTGAAGTTGATTCAACTCGTGCAGTCCGACATCCAGCGAAACGTGCGCGGCACCAACATCACTCTCCGGAATGAAAATCTCAAAAACCTAAAACAGATTGTCGACGCACTGATGGTCCGGGCCGGCGACAAACTTGACCCGTGGCGCCTGCCTTTGGCGATCGCCGGCGAGGCATGGCTGGTCGAGGCCGAGAACACCGTTCAATACCACCGGGCCACCACCTCGACACGGAACAACATCTACACACCCTACGATCCGATTCTGGAGCAACAACGGATGCTCGCGCAGCAGAACTCCAGCCGAAACCGCCCGCTCACTCCGGCGGTCGTGCTGGAGAACGCACCGGACGAGGCATGGCTCGCGGTGTTGCCCGAGAGCCGGCGCGCCCGGGCCCAGGCCGCTGTCGCCGGCACGCTGCTCAAGGACAAAAAAATCCTCGAGGCACTCGACGAGATCGAGCGCTTGGCCAAGCTCGATCCCGCGCAGGCTGGGACGCTGTCCAACACCCTGCTCTCCGGCTGGGCCGCGGCAAGCAATCCCAACGGCGGGGCCAAGCCGCGGATGCCCACCATGGGCATGCCCATCTATTACCCCTCGCGGCCAAGCGGCACCCCGCTGACCCGCGCACGTCAAAAGCGCAATCTCCGTGAGCTTGGCCAGATTCTCGAGCGCTTGGCCAAGCTGCCGATCGCCCCTCCGAAAGCCGAGGCCATCGTCGCGGCATTCGAGGGCGCGCACAGCTTTGCAGAAGTCTACAAGCTCAAGGACATCCGCACGGTGTTGGGCGACTTGGGCAAACTGCCGGTGGAATCGCTGGCCCGCCTGTCGAACTCCATGCGCCAGCGCTTGGCCACCTCGTGGCGCGCGCCGCAGATTCAGCAACAGGCCGACACCAAGCGAAAGGAACCCCAGATCAAGGCCGAGGTGATTGCCGGCTACGAAACCCAGCTCGCCCTGCTCGACGAGGGCCTCAAGGCGCACCCGGACGTCTGGCAGCTCAAGCTCCAGCAGGCCGCCGCCAACTTTGACCTCGCCGAGTACCAGTATGGCAACAAGGCGGACCTCGATATTTACGTGAAGCACCGCGAGGCGGCGTTCGAGGCGTTTGGCGAGGCAGCCTCACTCTACGCGCTGCAGACAGCCGTGACTGCCGACAGGCCGGACGCCATGGTCTTTCAGCTTTGGTTCAACGCCAACCTCGGCGCAAGCGACCTGTCGTACGTCACCCGCCAGCAGACACCGGAGATCGGCAACCTGCAGCAGATCCGCGAGGCAATGCTCGTGCTGCCGGATTCGGAGGGACACTTCAAGGCATTCGGCAATTCCATCGCCACCAACTCGCGCCGGCTCACGCCCGAGTTGAAACCACGCTACCTCAAGGCCGCACTCGTCGTCCTCGAGGATCATCCCGCCGGCGAACACGCCCGCAAACTTGTGCAGCACTACAACGACCTGCTCGACGAAGTGGAATTAATCGCACGCATCGACGGCGACGACGAGGTCGGCCACACCGAACCGTTCGGCCTGTTCATCGGCCTCAAGCACACCAGTGACATTGAACGCGAGGCCGGCGGCTTTGCGCGCTACCTCGTCGGAGGCAGCAAGGGCAGTCCGTACTACTACCCCAGCTACGCCGGTCAACGGCAGGCACCGAGAGACGATCTCGAGGAGCACCTGAACGAAAAACTCGGCGAAAACTTCGAGGTGCAGTCGATCACCTTTCACGACAACAAAATCCAGTCCCGCACCATTGGCCAGCCCGGCTGGCGCGAGACACCGCTCGCCTACGTGCTGCTCAAGGCCAAGGACGCCTCGGTCGACCGCATTCCGGAGCTGAAGATGGATCTCGATTTTTACGACTCACTTGGCCCGGCGCTGCTCCCGGTGAGCACGGCCACGCAGGTCATTGATGCCCGGCCGGAAAAAGCCCCCGCCCGACCGGTGGACGAACTGTCCCTCACCCAGACCCTTGACGCCCGCTTAACCGAGGAAAAACAGGAACTCACGCTCGAGGTTCACGCCACGACCCGTGGCCTCGCCCCGTCTCTGGAACAACTGGTCGACCTCTCCATTCCCGGTTTCGAAATTGCAAAAAACGAGGATCAAGGCCTGTCCATCGCCCGGGTGGAATCGGACGCCGAACGAGTCAACGCCGTCAGCGAACGCACCTGGCTGCTTACCCTCAAGCCCAAGGCGGCTGCGGGCGAGCCGAGCACGTTCAAGTTTCCCAAGCCAAGCGCACTTGTCGCCAAGTCTGCCTTCAAGCAATACAGCGACGCGGACCTGAAGGAGGTCGAGAACGAGATTGCCCTCGCCGGCATCGTGCTGAATCCGCAGCCAGTCTGGCCGTGGATCACTGGCGGCGTGGTCATCGTTGCGCTTGGCCTGTTCGGGTTGCGCTTGGCCAAGCGCGGAGCGGGCGAAACCGATACAGTACCGGTCTATGATGTGCCGGAAGATTGCACCCCGTTTGCCGTGATCGACCTATTGCAGCGCATCGACGCCGCTCCACCGAGGGCGTTGGCGGACTCGCACCGCAACCAGTTGCGCAGCACGATCAACGATCTCGAGAAGATTCACTTCGCCCCGGACTCACCAGCGGCCAACGGCCACGGCGATCTCCAAGCCATTGCCCGCGACTGGGTGGCAAAAGTGAGTTAAATTACTACGGCGAGGGGGCGCCGCTGGTGATGACCTGAAAGGTCGGCTTGCTGATGGGATAGGGGTTGACGCGGCCAAGGTTGTTCAGCCAGTTGCGTCCCCCACCCTGCGTTTGCAGTGAAGCCGCACCCTGCTGCCCCATGAGCGTCTCGATGCTGCGGGAAGTTTCACTGTAAATCTGCTGCAACTGTTGCTGGCGTTCGTTGACCGGAATCCCGCCGTCCATCCGAATGCTTCGCGCCAGTTCCTCTGCCTCATTTTTCATCTGGTACACCCGCGCGGAGACGGAGTCATTCAATCCCTGCCGCTCGGCGACCTTGGCGATCGACTTGTAGTCGTAATCCGTCTGCCGCATGTAATCCTGATACCGATCCTCGCCGAGCGTGTCGCGCAATCCGTTATTCATGGCCTGCTCGGCCAGACGCCGCTCCTCAGCTTCGGCTGCCGAAATGGTCGTCCCCGGCACTGTGCCGTGTTGGTCGTCAAACTGTTTTCGCGCCTGAAAAATATCGCGGAACTCATCCTCGCTTGGCTCGAACCCATCAAGTTGCAGACGCAGGTTAGCCGCAGTGGGCGACTTGCGTAAATCGTACTCAAGTTTTTGATCTGGCGTCAGCATCGAGGCGATCCGGTCTTCGCGCTCCTCGCGTAGCCGAAGAATCTCATTGCGATCCTCCGCGTCCGAAGTGCCGGCAGCCATCGTCTTGAGTAGTTTGCTGCCGAACTCCTGCTCCACCGAGTTCAACTCCGCCTTGGTTTCCTCCGGGATGAAATCCATCGTGTAGCCGCTCTTGGCCTTGGACTGCGCCCTCGAGTAGGCGCTCGGACGGTTGATTGCCGCGACGCCCTTCGCGCCGAACAATTCGTTCAGCACCCCGTTTTTTTCCTGATCCAGCTGCGCCAGTTGGGTTCGGGTGCCGGCGCTGGGTTGCGACAGCGTGGTAGGGTGTCCGGTTTTCCAGTAGTCCTTTCGCGGCGGAGCGTTGTTGAGCACTTCGGCCTTGCGCTGGTCATAAAACTTGTCGAGATCCTGCTTCACAAGATCGCGAATCGTCTCCTCGGGACAGCCGATGCTTCGCAGGTTTTCGACGTACGTCTGGTAGTCGTCTGACTCGATCAGGCTCCAGTGAAACGGTTCCGCCTCTTTCACGACCCGCTCGGTGACGCGTGCTTCCGGGCGCTTGGTTTTCGTGGCGGTACCGGATGCCGACGTCACCGGGGCGGGTTGCGACGGCGGGGATTGCACCTTGGTGAGCGACCAGACCAAGCCACCCAGGCAAACCAGGTTTGCCACAAGCGAGATGACCAATAGCCGCTGAATACTCATCGTTTCGAGGGAAGCCTAACGCCTGCACTCAGGCGTTGCAATGGGATGTAACAACTGCGCTTTGCCAAAGTTGCGCTTTGCCAGGCGATAAAGGTCGGGCCGATGACCAGGACGGCTGGGACAGCCGTCCCTACCTCCGCCGCTTGGCCAAGTGGCCGGGCTAGTTTTCTTCGCTTGGCTTGGGGGCGAGAATGGATGGGACACGCCACAGGCGAAGGTCGGCATCGATCGTCCCTTCGATGTGCGGCTTGGCCTCGATGTCTTTTTTGTCGATGACGATCTCGCCATCCAACATCCCACAAATAATGAATTGCTCGGTCTCCTCGTTGAACAAAGACACCCAGCCCTTCGCGTTGAAATGATCCAGTTTCAGCCTGTTTAAGTGCCTGAATTTTTCCGGATCAAAGCCGATGAACAGCCGGAGCCATTCAGGTCGATCCTTTAGTTTGCCCTGCAATACCATCCTTGGAGAATCAAACCACCTTGCCC
>JAPPPH010000432.1 GCA_028817635.1 Verrucomicrobiales bacterium
CCACCCATAGCCTTGGGTTTCACCCCACGGATGCGGACATGCTGCCCACGACGGGTCGGGTCAGCGACGGCTCAATCCTGGTGGACCGGCGTTTGAGCGGTCGCTGACGCAACGCCGACGTTTTACCCTGCGTGATCCGTGGGTTGAAACCCACGGCTACCATTGGCTGGTCGCGCTGCGACAGAGGAATTGAAACTTGCCGCGAGGAACTCCAACAATTTAGGTTGTCCATGTGACCGTCGAGGAAATCAAAACCGAGCTGAAAGGCATGAATGCTTCTGAACTGAGGGAATTGTCAGCCTTCAGCTAACAACTGCTTCGTTCGTGAGATACAGAAAGTCAACACTCCGAAAAATGAGTATCCTGCGCGATATTTGGTTTCTGCTTCCGGCGCTTGCCTTGTCCTTGGCCGGCCCTCTGAGTGCCGCCGAAAACGCGCTGCCGCGCGTACTCATTCTCGGTGACCAAATCTATCAGCAACTGGCTTCGGACCTGAAAAAGGAATTCAAGGAGAAGGCGGAAATTCATTATCCGCGACTGGAGCCCGGCGTGGTTTGGAATTCCGCCACCGCCTTGGAGTTGCTCGACCGGCAACTCGGCGAGGGGCCATGGGATCTCATCCATTTCAACTGCGGACTGGGCGATTTGATTCATCGCCTCCCGGGCGTAAAAGCCTTTCGTGTGATGCCCCGACATGCCGGTGGCATCCGCACCACCGCTCCCGAGCAGTACGAGAAAAACCTCCACATCCTCGTCGCCCGCCTCAAGGCCACCGGCGCCAAGCTCGTTTGGGCCAGCACCACGCCCATTCGACATTCCAGCACCAACGTTTTCGAGAAGGGCGCGGAGATCGAGTACAACGCCCTCGCCGCCAAGGTGATGGCCAAACACGGCATTCCCACCAACGACATGTACACCTTCGTCAAGGGCCTGATCGACATGAACAAGCCGGCGGGCCACGGTGCCGATCCCTTTTTCTTCGACCGCAAATCCATCCATCCGCCGCTGCGTGAGATTCTCCGCAAAGACCTTGGCGTGGTGCCGGTGAATTTACCCAAACCATGAAATCATTCCTGTTTACCCTTGTGACCCTGTTGGGCGTTTCGTTTTCGTTGTCGGCCAAGCCGCTAAAGGTTTATCTGCTGGTCGGCCAATCCAACATGCAGGGGCACGCGGCGGAGCGGACATTGGCGCACTTGGGGATGGACCCGAAAACGAAGCCGTTGCTGAAGTCGATCCAGAATGCTGATGGCACGGCCAAGGTGCATGACCGGATTTGGATTTCGTCGATTGATACCTCGCAGGATTCCGGCGTGAAGGAAGGGAAGCTCACCGTCGGCTACGGCGCGGGCGGGCGCGAGCCGAAGATCGGGCCGGAGCTGACCTTTGGCATCACCATGCAACAACACGTCGGCGAGCCGATCCTGATCATCAAAACCTCGTGGGGCGGCAAGTCGTTGAACACGGATTTCCGTTCGCCCAGCGCCGGGCCGTATCAATTCAACGAGGGACAAATCGAGAATTTCAAAAAACGCGGCCAAGACGTTGCTGAGGAACGCAAGAAACGGGCCGAGCGCACCGGCGTGTATTACCGGCTGATGCTCGGGCATATCCGCAAGGTGCTCGGCGACATCAAGCGCGTGTATCCGGCGTACAATGCCAAGGCCGGTTATGAGCTGGCGGGCATGGTTTGGTTTCAGGGCTGGAACGACATGGTCGATGGCGGCACCTATCCCATGCGCGGCCAGCCGGGCAGTTATGATGCCTACAGCAAAAACCTCGCGCACTTCATCCGTGATGTGCGCAAGGACTTGAAGGCACCCAAGCTACCCTTCGTCATTGGCGTAATGGGCGCCGGCGGACCGATCGCCAAATACTCTCCCGACCAAATGCGCTACGCCGGTATCCACGGGGAATTCCGCAAGGCCATGGCCGCGCCGGCCAAGCTGCCGGAGTTTAAGGGCAACGTGACCGCTGTGTTCACCGAAAACTACTGGGACAATCAACTCTCCGAGCTGGTCGACCGCCGCGGCCAGATCAACGCCAAACGCCGCGAGCTTTCAAAGGACAAATCCCTCACGCGCGCTCAACGCGATCAGACGATCGCTGAATTCACCGCCAAACTCTTCACCAAGAAAGAACAGGCCATCCTCGAGGCCAGCGTCTCAAACGCCGCCTACCACTACCTCGGCTCCGCCAAAATCCTCACACAGATCGGCCAAGCCTTCGCCAACGCGTTGGCCGAGATGAATTAATCCGATGGCCAATCGCGCGCTTTGTTTTCTGTTATTGACGTCCATTTCCGGTGGAGCAACTGCACAGGATAAAGCAGCGACGAAACCGGATCACACCCGCGTGTCACCCAACCGGCACGAGGGAGTCATCCGTGAACCGCACATTCAATACACACACGTTGACGAGCGCCGCAAACGCCGGCTTACACTCGATCTCTATCGCCCGGCCGAGACCGAAGGAGTACGCCCTGCCATCGTGATGTTTTACGGCGGCGGCTGGATGAACGGCCGCCCGGGACAGTTGACCGCGCTGGCTCAGGCATTGGTGCAGCGGGGCTACGTTTGTGTCGTCCCTCAGTACCGGTTAAGCGGTGAAAAGCCGTTCCCAGCAGCGGTGCACGACTGTAAGGCGGCCATCCGATGGACGCGCAAAAATGCCAGGCGATACGGGATCGATCCCAAGCGCATCGCCACCATGGGTGGCTCAGCCGGTGGGCATCTGGCCGGGTTCATGGCGGCGAGCAACGGTGTGAAACGATTCGAGGGCGAAGGCGATCATCGAAGCGTCTCCTCCGACGTGCGGGCGGCGGTGGTGATGTGCGGGGCGATGAATTTTCTTGAGCCGTTTATCGTGGAGCGACTCGGAAAAGCAGCCGGCACACTGCGCAGCGACGCCGTAATCGATTTCATGGGCGGTGCGTTGCCGACACAAAAAACCGGCATCTACCGTGAGGCTTCACCCTTGACGCACGTCAGCAAACGCACACCGCCGATGCTGTTCATCGATGGCGAACTCGACAAGCCGGGACTGCGCTACGCCTCGTTTTGGCCAAAACTCGATGAGCTGAAAATACCGCATGAATTCATCAAGATGCCCGGCGCGCCGCATCCGTTCTGGCACAAGCGCGAGTGGTTCATTCCGACGGTGGATGCGACCGACGCCTTCCTGAAAAAGCACCTCCGGTAATTATTTTTTCGGCGAAGGTTTGAGGGTAATCCGGCCACCGACGGTGTTCCACGGCACCTCTTTTTTATCGATGACCAGCGTGCGCGGCATCAGCTCGATCTCGTGGCCAAGCAGGTTCATCGTCACGACACCGGGGAGGAACATCAAATCCTGATAAATGCACTCGCCGAACGGCACGGGAAACGATTTCTGTTTCAACTCCTGACTGCTCTCCGGCGTCTTGTCCATTGCCCTAGCGTTGAGTTTGGGATTGTTGAAACGCACCTCTCCACTGGTCAAGCCGTTGGTGTTCACGCCATCGAACACGACACGGAATCCGTCGATCCCAAGCGCCGTTTGACGGATCGTCATCGTCGGCTGAGCCGCCTGTGAGTCAAACGCCACCACCCACGGCCCTTTGCGGGCGCGAAAGTGTTCCACGCCATAAAATCCGGCGAAATAAAGCGCGAGAGTGAACAAAAAAAGGCCGCCGAGAAAGCGCCATGGAATGTTTGCATGATCCCGTTCCATCCGGCACCGACCGTTCCGCTTGGCCAAGCTGATGTCAATATTTGTTCTCGGTGTGCGGTTCTCGGTTGGGTTCGATGACAGCGAACATTGCGAACCGAAACACCCTCAACCGTTCAAAAACGGTGTCGCGCTCCGCCTGCCACCGCAGTCCAAAATCGGCCAAGCGCTTGGCCAAGGTTGGGACGGCTGTCCCAGCCGTCCTCGGGTTAAGACACGGATTTCACGGATTTTCACAGATCATAATTACTCCTGCCAAGCTGCGATTATCTGCGTCCTTAATTTGGACACGACAGAGTGCAGTCCAAAATCGGTGCCGGAGACGTTGGCTTGTTGAGACTGCCGGTTTTTTGCATCCTCCCCGGCCAAGCGGCGCGACCGCTTGGCCAAGAGAATGGAGCACACCGTCGCCACATTTTATCTATTTGCTGATCTGCCGGATTTCGAAGCCAAACAGGCCCCGATCAAGGCATATTGCGAAAGCCAATCGGTTTTGGGCACCATTATCCTTGCCCCCGAGGGCATCAACGGCACCATCGCCGGGCCAAGCGCGGGGATTACTGCCGCACTCGAATTTCTCCGCGCAGACGAGCGCTTGGCCAAGCTGCCCACCCGGTTGTCCTTCACCGACCGCAAGACCTTCCATCGGATGCGGGTCATTCTTCGCCCGGAGATTGTCACGCTGGGGGACCCATCCGTGAACCCAAACGAGGCCGTAGGCCAATACGTCGCGCCGGAGGACTGGAATGAACTGATCAACGACCCAGAGGTGACGTTGATCGACACGCGCAACGACTACGAGGTGGAGGTCGGGACATTTCGCGGCGCAATCGATCCGAAAACCACCACGTTCGGTGAGTGGCCGGAGTACGTGGAAAACAATCTCGACCCAGAGAAACATCCGAAGATTGCAATGTTTTGCACCGGAGGAATCCGCTGTGAAAAAGCCTCGGCACATCTGCTGAAAAACGGATTTAAGGAAGTCTTCCACCTCCGCGGGGGCATCTTAAGTTATCTCGAAATAGTGCCGGAATCCGAGAGTTCGTGGGAGGGCGACTGCTTCGTGTTCGATCACCGGGTGGCGGTGAAACACGGCCTTGAGCAGGGCGACTTTGAAATCTGCTTCGGTTGCCGGTGGCCCATCTCCGAGGAGGAAACGAGGTCACCACTTTACGAGCCGGGCGTGAGTTGCCCACGATGCGTGGAGAAGTTGACCGACGAGCGCCGGGCCCGGCTTCGTGAACTCCACACGCAGGTGATGCTCGCCCGCAAACGCAACGGCACCCACATCGGCGAGCAACCCCA
>JAPPPH010000244.1 GCA_028817635.1 Verrucomicrobiales bacterium
CGCACGGCGGGAGGCTTCCTTGCCCTGGCCGATCATCTCTCCGTCGTACTGTAGCCAGGCGCCCTTCTTTTGGATCACGCCACGTGCGAGGCCGACGGCGATGAGGTCGCCCTCCCAGTTGATGCCCTGCCCGTACATGATATCGAACTCCGCCTCGGTGAACGGCGGGGACACTTTGTTTTTGACGACCTTGGCGCGGACATGGTTGCCGACGACGTTGCCGGTGTTGTCCTTGAGTTGCTCGCGGCGGCGGATGTCGATGCGCACGCTGGAATAAAATTTCAGTGCCTTGCCGCCCGGGGTGGTCTCGGGGCTGCCAAACATCACGCCGACCTTCTCGCGCATTTGGTTGGTGAACAGGCACATGGTCTTGGACTTGCCGAGGATGGCGGTGAGTTTGCGCAGCGCCTGGCTCATCAATCGCGCCTGCATGCCCATGGTGGCCATGCCCATGTCGCCCTCGAGCTCGGCCTTGGGCACGAGTGCCGCGACGGAGTCGACCACGATCACGTCGAGCGCACCGGAACGCGCCAGCGTTTCACAAATCGTCAATGCCTCCTCGCCGCTGTCCGGCTGGGAGATCAAAAGTTCGTCGAGGTTCACGCCCAGCTTGGCCGCATAGGAGGGGTCGAGTGCGTGCTCGGCATCGATGAACGCCGCCGTGCCGCCGTTCTTCTGCGCGTTGGCCACGATGTGCAGCATGATGGTGGTTTTACCGGAGGATTCCGGGCCGTAAATCTCGATGATCCGGCCTCGCGGCACGCCGCCCACGCCAAGCGCCATGTCGAGCCCGAGTGACCCGGTGGAAATCGCCTCGATCTTGAGGTTTGCCCCCTCGTCGCCCAGCCGCATGATCGAGCCTTCGCCAAAGCTCTTGGTGATGGAGGCGATCGCGGCCTCGAGATCTGCGGTGCGTTTGTCGAGTCCGCCCGACGGGGTTTTAGAGGTTGCCTTTGCTGCCATGATTTATCTCTTTCTGATGCCCGTGTTGAGTAATGTATCGCTTCACAAAAGTCAATCCTTCCCGCCTGCGCTTCGCTTGGGTAAACCTTTGCCAAGCGATATGGGGCAGTTTGATTTTGATGTGGCCGTGATCGGGGGAGGCAGCGCCGGATACGCCACGGCTCGGACCGTGGCTGCGGCAGGCAAACGCACGGCGGTCATCGAGGGCGGCCAAGCGCTTGGCGGCCTATGCATCCTGCGCGGCTGCATGCCGACCAAGGCGTTGTTGCACGCGGCGGACGTTCGGTTTCAGGCCAAGCGCTCCGGCATCTGGGGCATCGAGCCGGGCGAGATCGGGTTCGATTTTGCCAAGGTCATGCAACGGCGGGCCGACATGGTCGAAGAGTTCGCGAGCTACCGGCGCGGCCAGTTGCAGGACGGGCGGTTCGAGCTGATCCGCGGCTTGGCCAAGTTCCGCGACCCGCACACGCTCGAGATCGACAACGGCCAAGCGATCACCGCCGGGCAGTTCATGATTTCCACCGGGTCGCGCGTGGCTGATCTGCCGCTGGCGGCCTTGGCCAAACAGGGCTGTATGACCAGTGACGATGCGCTTGAGCTGAAGTCGTTGCCCAAGTCGATCATCGTACTGGGCGGCGGGGCGGTGGCACTTGAATTCGCCCAGTTTTTTGCACGGTTCGATGTTGAGGTGACAGTGTTGCAGCGCAGCGCGCACATCCTCCGTGATTTCGATGACGATGCCTGCACCGAAGTGGAGGCGGCTTTTCGCGACGAAGGCATCGCCGTCCACACCGGCTGCTCTCTCAAGGATGCCCGTGCCGAGGGAGCGGACAAGGTCATCGTCTACGAGCAGGCTGGGGAAACTTGCGAAGTTAGGGCTGAGGCGGTTTTCCACGGGCTGGGCCGCTCGCCCAACACCGCGTCGCTCGCGCTTGAAAATGCCGGCGTCGAGATTGAGCGAGGCCGCATCGTCAGCAATGCGCAAATGCAGACGAGTGCGTCGCATATTTTCGCCGGGGGCGACTGCACCGGGCCGCACGAGATAGTGCACTTGGCCGTGCAGCAGGGAGAGGTCGCCGGGCACAACATGCTGCACGCCGACTCACCGCAGTCGATGGACTACCGCCTGCTCACCAGCGTGGTGTTCACCGATCCGCAGGCGGCAGTCGTTGGTCTGACAGAAAAAGCGGCGAAGGAGCAGGGCATCCCGTATCTAACCGCAAGCTACCCGTTCAACGACCACGGCAAATCGATCATCATGGAGGCGATGCACGGTTTTGTGAAACTGCTCTGCGATCCCAAGTCAGGCGAAATTCTTGGGGGCGCCTGCGTTGGGCCGATGGGCGGTGAGTTGATCCACGAGATTGTCACCGCCATGGCCAAGCGCATGACCGTCGGCGAGCTGGCTGTCATGCCGCATTACCACCCGACACTCGCCGAGATCTGGACCTACCCGGCAGACGATCTCGCTGAGGTGGTTGCCGGTTAGCTGAACGGGTTCAAAAGACGAGCCCCGGTTGCTGTTGCGCACTGCCTCTTCATACAGCATGGCACATAGTGTCTGAGAAGGGGTTTTTGATAACGATAAAATAAATCGCGTAATTGACAGCGGGGCCTCATTGGTTGAATATCGCCCCGTAATGCAGCCACTATCGGACAAGCCAGCTCCCGGCTGGGCTCCGCCTCTTGATGAGCAGGACGCCACGGGTGCGGTGGAGTGGCTGCTCCAGTTTGCGTCCCGTCACAAGGCCAGCGATGTGCATCTGCAGCTCGATCGCGAAATGTGCCGGGTGCAGCTTCGGCTCGACGGCGTGCTAGTTTCAGTTGGCGAGTTGCCGGGCGAGGCGGCCGCGCGGATTCTTGGCCGGGTCAAGTATCTGGCCAAGCTCAAGACTTACGTTGAGTCGCTCCCGCAGGATGGCCGGATCGCTGGCGCCGATGTCGGCCTTGCGAGTGATGTGCGCGTTTCCACCTACCCGGCGGTCACCGGCGAAAAGCTGGTGCTGCGGCTGTTTTACGAGGCGGATCAACTGACATTCGGCCAACTTGGTTTTCCGTCTGAAGTACACACGACGCTGGAGCAACAGTTGGCCATCCGCTCCGGGATGATTCTGCTGACCGGCCCGGCTGGCAGCGGCAAGACCACCACCATTTACGCACTGCTGCAGCGGCTGCTCGAGACGGATGCCTGCCATGTCATCACGGTGGAGGATCCTGTGGAACGAGTCGTGCCCGGCATCATGCAGACCGAGATTGATCCCGAGCGCGGCTTGACGTTTGCCAAGGCGCTGAAACATTTACTGCGGCAGGACCCGCAGGTGCTGGTGATCGGCGAGATTCGAGATGAGGAAACGGCTGCGATGGCGCTTCGGGCGTCGATGACCGGTCACCTCGTGATCGCGACGCTGCACGCCGGTTCCTGCTGGGGCGTGGTCGAGCGGCTCAACGCCCTGACCGATGATCCTCACCTTGTCGCGGGCCAACTGCGGCTGATCCTGAACCAGCGCCTGGTTCGGCGCATTTGCACCGACTGTTCCGGCAGCGGGTGCGGGAGTTGTTTCGACTCCGGCCTCCAGGGGCGGGTGCCACATCTCGAGATGCTGCGGGTGGACGAGTCCAAGCGGGAGGCGATCGTGGCCAAGCGCTTGGCCAAGCTGGCGCCGACATTTTCCTTCGAACAATCCCGCGAGCATCTGCTTGGCCAGGCGCTCACGAGTGAAACTGAAATCAATCGACACAATTTGACATGAACACCGAGGAACTAGCCTTTGTGAACCGGCAACTGGCCGGGATGCTCCAATCCGGCATCCCGCTGGAGGTTGGCCTGAAAAAAATCACTGAGTCCATGAGCGCCGCGAAGCTCAAGGGCCAGTTGGCCGAGCTGGGCGCGCGGCTGGAAAAGGGTCAGGCGATGGAACAGGCTGTCGAGGGGCTCGACCTGCCGGAGACGTACAAACGGCGGCTGGTGCTTGGCCAAGCGGGACAGGGCATGCCGAGGGTGCTCACCTGCGTGGCCGATTATTACGAGCGCGTCGGCTCGCTGACCACCCGGCTGCGTGGCCTGGCCATTTACCCGGTGCTCATTCTGGTTTGCGGCATGGCTGTGGCCGGCTTGATGGCTTATCTCATGTCCACATTGAAGGGCGATCTAAGCGATATAACCGAAGGGCAAGTGGGGGTAAATGAACTGGTTACCAGCCCTTGGTTTTCATTTTTTCCAGTGCTGCTGTTGGGGCTTGGGCTCTTGTTTTATGGGGTGGCATTGCGCAGCCGAAACATGCGGCAGTATTTTGCCTGGCGCATCCCGATGCTGCGGGACGCCGCGCTGGCGCAGTACGCTGCGTTGACTGAGGCGCTGCTGGCTTCCGGCGCGCGGCTGCCCGAGGTGATCGGCATGGTGCGCCGATTGGAGGCCGGCACGGCGATGGAGCCCGACTTGGCCAAGATCGAACAAAACCTCGGGGAAGGACGCGGGAGCTACGAGGCAGCGGCCAGTGAGAGCCGGGCGATCCCCGGGTTTTTCAACTGGGTGGTCGGGCAGACGGGGGAGGATGTCGCCGCCGGCTTTGGCCATGCGCGGTCCATCTACACCAGCCGCGCGGAAAACAGGATGCAGGCGTTCCTACACTGTTTCCTACCAGTAAACATCCTGATCATCGGTGTGTTTCTGCTGGGATTTTTTATTCCTCACCTGATGCTCGTCACGGACGTCCTTAACATGATTCAAAATATTTCATGAATCATTCCGACTAGCTATCAACATGGAAGAATTGATATTGATATTCATTTTTTCTTGGCTGATCGTCTTAGTCTAGCTGATCGTCATCGGATGTGTGGCATACTTTATCCTGAGTAGCCCGTTCCGGCGGATCGACTGCGCGAACCTCGTCGTCGAGTTGAACGAATTGGCGGCGGCCTCGGGGCAAACCCCGGAGGAGCTTTTTCAGCAACTCGGCTCCGGCGAAGTCCGCAGCGTGCCGTATGCGCGAAAGTTCGCACACCTCAACAGGCTGATGCGGGATGG
>JAPPPH010000519.1:0-1154 GCA_028817635.1 Verrucomicrobiales bacterium
GGAATCAGGTGGTCGATTTTGTTAAGCCCCGGATGGGCCATCACCGCCAAGCCTCCGGCTTGATGTATGAGGTCGATTCCTTCCCGATAATCAACATTTGTTTTAGGAACCCAAGCGGGGGCGCCACGGCGGAGAAAACGAGAGAACGCCTCGTCCACACTTCCGCAGAATCCGTATTTTACAAGCGCCCGAGCCACGTGGGGGCGGCCGGGCGCCTTGCACTTGGCCAAGTCAAAAACCTGATCGGCCTCCAGATTGATTCCCATTTCGTTCAACTGATCAACCAAGCCGTGAACGCGATTGGTTCGGTTTTGTTGATAGCGGGTTGTCTCTGTGATCAGGCGTTCGTTTTGAGTGTCCAGGAAATAACCGAGTAGATGCATTTCGTGGCCCTCGATATCGACGGAGAGTTCGGTGCCCGGGATGAATTCAATGTGTCTCTCTTCGCAGGCTTTGGCCAAGCGATCACAACCTTCAATTGTATCGTGGTCTGTGAGAGAGATTGCCGCGAGATTCATCTCCTCCGCAGCCTTGGCGACCTGTTCCGGCGTAAACGTGCCGTCGGAGTAGTAAGTATGAAGATGAAGGTCGATCAACGGCTTGGCCAAGTTCTTTCCTTTCGATCGCGTTTAACCGACACTGGTACGTGTTGGGCGCATTAACTTGGCTTTTACCTTGTCGAGTATCCCGTTCACAAAGCGGCCGCTTTTTTCCGTGGAGAATTTTTTGGCTATGTCGATGGCCTCGTTGATGCTCACCACAGGAGGGATATCCTCACGGTGCAGCATTTCGTGAATTGCGAGACGCAGAATGTTTCTGTCCACTTTTGCAATCCGATCCATATCCCAGTTTTTGACCTGTTCAGCGATCGTTTCGTCGATTTCCTTTAGGTGATCCAGTACGCCCCTGATGAGGGGATCGCCGAATAGCCGAACTTCGTTGTCCTCCGTAGTGGGCGGGGGAAGTTCGGTCGCCTGCCCCCAAGTCGCAGGTTTCTTGTCTTCCTCAAGTGCTGCGGTAGTTTGGGAGGCCCAAAATTTATCCAACGCCTCATCGGGATTTTCCGGCGGGTTCAAATCGTGTTGGAATAAAAACTGAACGGCTCGCTCTCGAGCCAGGCGACGATGGCGCATCTGCGACAGGGTGGAGGATTT
>JAPPPH010000519.1:1164-4919 GCA_028817635.1 Verrucomicrobiales bacterium
AAAAAATCAGCCGGAAGCTGAAATTGTCTTCAAATCGGCTCGAACGGATTCGTAGGAGGTGCTGTATTTGAGCACATCGGGATTGGGTTCAATCCTCCAGTTTTTGCAGGCGGCAGTATACAGGCCGGGCCACCAATTGCGGTGTTCAGTCTTGCCCTCATCTCGATACTGGTTCCAATCCATCAAGACCCGGGACCAACATTCGTCCCCGTAATCGATCGCCTCTTTGGGGGAGTTAAAATCGGGAACATACCAGTCGCGACCGATGCGGGAATGTAGCACTTCATCTGCCCAATCGTAATCCTGAAACAGCCCAGAGAGCGGGTTGTTGGATTCCAGACCGACTTCCCACTCGAACCGTTTGCCAGTCTTGGGCATCAGTCCTTGCTCGATGAAATAAAGGACAGCATGGCGTTCTTTGGGAGAGAGCTGGGTGTTTAACGCAAGAGACCAAGTGTGGTTTACCATTACTTCGCTTGGCCAATCGATTCCGAGATTCACGAATCCAACTTCTCCCATCATCGCGTGACGAGCTTCGTCCCAAAGTTGGCGTGTCATGTCCTGATAATATTCCCATGGCTTGCCGGCGGTTTCGGCAATAATGCTCGACATCATCTCGGGCACGTCGATCTCCCGAAGGCGTTTGTAAAACATCATCAACGTTTTGGGTTCCGGTGAGAACGATTCATCGTACAGAAACGTCTCGGCGTTCACTCCATGTTGTAGGGATCAGGAAAACGCTCATCGCGTTTTGGAACTCCATCGAAAGTGTAAGGGTTGACAGAGTATTGACGCCCGATCGCGATGTTCGTTTTCTCGTTTTCCCCAGCAAGCCCACCGGCGTTGGCAAGACAATCGGTTAGCAAACCAAGCCAAGTTGCCGCGTTTGTCCTTGCATCCTCGTTGACTAAAGATTTAACGCTCGCCTGACCAAGCGCGATCATCTCCTCGAGTTCCAAAAGAGCAAAGCGGATGACCCGAACCGAAGGATGATCTGCAAGTGGATTCGTGTCTTTCAAATGCTGGCGCATCGCCTTGTCGAGAGCGGGCACGGCGACTTCGTATAGTCCGAGCAATAGCTCTCCAGTCGTTGGGGCGGCGAGGATTTCGTCAAAAAGAATCTCAAGATTCTCATCCGGCACTGCCTCCAATCCAAGTGGCGGCTCGCGCATCTCACCAACGCGCTTGCGGAGAGTTGCGACATGTTCTGCGCAGTAATGTGAATGAAGACTGAAAGTCATCTTCAACTCATAAACCGGTTCGGAGGGAATGCGATTGTTGAAGATTTGATGCGAGCGTTTGAGAGCATAGTGGTAGCTTTTAAGTCGGCGGACGCATTCCTCGACCGATAGGCCGGGGCGCTGTGCTTCTGTGAAATCGCACACACCCGCCAAAGGGGGGGCGCCGTGAAGGGAACGATACGAACTCATGGGCTGGCTATACGATAGAACTGATGCCCGGTATCGGGCCAAATCAAAAACTCCACCACTTTTTGCTCGGTGACAAATGCGTTGTTCTCCAGTTTTTCCCAATGGCGATTACCAAGGTCATCGGTGGCATGAAGGGAATAACTATTACCGGGAAGAGCGAGGAATTTGACTGAAATTCGGCCGTCGCCGGTTCTAGCGATTTCTGTCAGCAAGACGTCACCCGGGGTGCCGCCGGGTACGAGGCTCGCTCTCCAATTGCTCGGATCCTGCGCAGGATTAAACAGCGAAACACGTTCGAGCGACGAACCATGGCCATCGGCTTCCTCCGGCCAAGGGGCATCACTGCTGTAGCGAACTGACGAGATGCGCTGCCCATCGGGATCCAATAGAGTGACTTCCTCTCCGCCGTTGGAGAGAGCCCCGCCAAAGGTGCCGAGAATATTCGCATTGGGATGCTTCTGCGAAAAGGCAATCGGATCGTCATTGGATATAATCACGCCTGATCGCCACGGGGCGAGAATTCCGTCCGAGAATGTGAAGTTAACGCCAGTCAGGCTGACCCCGGACAGCGGGACCGGCGACCCACTGGTGTTTTTGATCTCAACATACTCCATCGCCTTGCCTTCGGCCGGGTTGTACATCAATTCGGTGATTTGCAGCGCCGCTGTATCAGAGATTGTGACAGAGGCAATCGCCGGGGAACTCCACTTGGTTCCGCTCTTGGCTCGGACGGTTATGGTGGATGATTTTTCGACAGCGATGGGTATGCCGGCAGCGTCGAGTAACATCGCCTCAAGGTTAAAGCTAATATCCTTGTCTGAACGGGAACCACGATGCACCTCGACGGCAAGAACGTTTTTGCCATTACGAAATGCAGGCAAATCAACAAAATAGGGAAAGAAGATGCGGCTCTCTTTACTGGGGTTGCGCTTGGTCGAGTAGGTGCGATATCGAATGGTCCCGCTGGGCATATTGCTTCGGATTATTTCCTCTCCATTCAAATAAACGACCGCTCCATCATCGCGCAGCAGTTTGATGAAAAGCGACTTGGCTTCTGTTCCTGGTCGAAAATCAAACGACTTTCGAAAATAGATCGTGTTCCGATATTTCGTGCTCGGCGAAGGGCCTCGCTCCACGGACGTCGCTTCGTCTCCGTCCCCGTATCCCAGTTCAGCCTTGCCGCTTGGCCAAGCGCTGTCGGCGAAGTCGACTTCTTTCCAGTTGGTTTTGTCCTGTGCCTGCCCCGTATCGAGATACCGCCACTCGCTGTCTTTCGGGATAACGATCTCGGCATCCGCTTGGCCAAGCCGCTTGGCCAAGGGATTCAATTTACCGTTGGGCAGTCTCGGGTCGGTGCCATCCAGAGTAAAATAAACTTCATCGGACTGTGCTCGAACTCCCAGGTTGAACCCGGGAACGGCCGCTCCCTCGGTCATGCTGAGTATCGGGGCTGGGATGGCATCAAACTGAGTGTCCATCCAGGCCAAGCGGCGGGAGATCCAATTTTTCAACTGGTTGATCTCTGTTTGAAAACCGGTGCGGTTATTCACCAACCGCCATTTGGTGAAATTTCTTTCTGCCGCTTCCTTTAGTAGTGCCTCCCATTCGTCTATGACGGCAAAGATATTCCGTTCAGCCATCGCCTTGGCTCGCACTTCGGCCCAGCGCTGTGCGTATAGTTCCTTGAACGCCTTATTGCTCATCACTCGACCCCACCAGCCATAACGGTAGCTACCGGACCAGCCGACTGGATTGAAGGCTCGGCCGTCGTCGTCGCAGCCCATAGTTCGGTCAAAATCCCAGACGGGGCCATATTCCAGACGCTTGTTCCGGTCCTTGAAAAAATAAGTACTCAACCTGAGGCCATCCGGGTTCTTGGTGAATTCGTTTAACATGTGATGATCCACCCACGAGAGGGGATCGATGTAGTCGTCGTACTTGGTGGACGAACTCAGGTTTTTGTAGACGTTATTAAAATATGTGCGAACGTATGAGCTTTGCTTTGAGGTGACTTCGTCCTCCTTGGGTTCAACCCATTTCACACTTTGCCCTCCAGCGCTGAATCCCGAGTCCCCGGGGTCGGGTCGGTCGATCTTGAACATGTAACCGCCAGTGACTTCAGGGTGGGCGTTGTCTTCCGGACTGATACGAGTCACGTTCACGCGATCCTTGCCGCGGGTGATTTTCTCCATGAATACGTACACACCAACGTAATCACCGTAACTCAGTGATCCGCCGTTGGTATTCACAAACACCTCGCAAAAGCGTGTGCGAACCGCGTATCGACCGATTTGATTGCTCAACTCGTAGACAAGAGCGTTGCGA
>JAPPPH010000485.1:0-4665 GCA_028817635.1 Verrucomicrobiales bacterium
ACCACGATCTTCCCCACCACGGCCAGAAGCCAGAGAAGATCGAGAAGCTGCTCATGCTTGAGCACGCGATTCTCAAACGAATCAACACTTCGCTCAGCACGATGAAAGAACGCACCGCAGGTAACAGCTCACTGTTCGACCAGACGACCACGCTCATCACCGCCTCCATGGGCAGCGCGAACTCTCACAATTTCGACGACCTTCCAGCCCTGGTATTTGACAGCCGTATGAAGACCACCGGTCATTGGCGAAAGCAGGCCGTACCGATGAGCAACCTGTACCTCGGGCTGCTCCAACTGTTCGGGGCCGAACACGACCGATTCGGAGAAAGCACTGGAGCGTTCGAGGTGTTGGCATGATGCAGCTGATCTGGACAATGCTGCTGGTGGGCTTTGTCCTGCCCGGAACTCTCGGCGCAGAACTCAAAGTGGAACAATTCTTCGCGCAAAACTGCGTTAAGTGCCACGGCCCTGAAAAACAAAAGGGCAAGGTAAGGCTGGACAAGCCGGTGAGCGAACTACTCGCCGATGAGGAATTGCTGGAGACGATCGCGACCGTGCTCGAGGCTGGCGAAATGCCTCCTGAAAAGGCGCCGCGACCCAAAGCCGAAGTGGTCGCCCAGGTCGTGCAGTTGCTTCAGAAACAAATCCTCACCCAGCGCCCGGTCAATCCCCTCAAGCGGCTCACGCGCGCTGAGTACACCAACACGATGCGTGATCTCTTCGGCGTGGATTTTGATTTCACCGGTTTACTGCCGCCCGATCACGTGGAGCACGGCTTCGACAAGTTTGGCGAGGCTCACCTGATGTCGCCGCATCAGGTCATGGCTTACCTCAAGACTGCGCGCTTCATCGCCGAACGCGTGTTGCCGGATGCCAAGCCCGAAACGAAGACGTGGGAATTCGATGCGCGTCATTTTCACGGCAGCAAAAACTTTGCGACCGGCGGCGGCGGGGATTTCCGCGATGGGGACGACTATGTGCTCACGGGCTTTCGCCCCTATCGCAGCAACCTGCATTTCTCCATCGATCCGGAGAGCCACGATCAATTTGTGATCCCCGCTTTCGGAACGTACCGGCTCGAAGTGAAGGCGCATTCGGAGAAATCCAACCAAGGCGAGGTCATCGGGATCAACCTCGGGGACGGGCGTCATCCGACCAGCTTTCAGATGATCCGCCGCATCCCCATGCCGCATGGCTCGAAAGGGTTTACGACCGAGCTCACTCTCAAGGCCGGCGACATGTTGGCCTTCACCTTCGATAGCGCCCGCGTGCCGGGCAGGACTTTGGCCAAGAAACCGCACACCGGTCCCGCCATGCGGTTCTCTCAGATGAAAGTGACCGGCCCGTTAACGGAGCAGTGGCCGACCGCCGCGATGAAGGCCATCCTTCCCCGACCCAACATGAAACCCGGCGAGCTGGTGGATCACCTGGCGTTGTTGCTGACGCAGCGGCCGGTGCCTTTGAAAGATCGGCCGGTGTTCGTGGCCATCGCCGCCAAGCAACAGGCGGCCGGCACCGTGGCCATGGCGCGCAGTGTGTTGATCACGCTGCTGACCTCGCCGCACTTCATTTACAAGGCGGAATCGAATGAATTGACGGCTGTGGAGCGTGCGCATCGGTTATCCTATTTTTTGTGGAACTCCATACCGGACGCCACGTTGCTGGCGGCCGCCCGGTCGGGTGCGCTTGCCAAGGATCCCTCGGCGCAGGTGGAGCGGATGCTCAAGGACCCCAAAGCCGGCCGCTTCGTTGAGGATTTCACGCGCCAATGGCTGCAGCGCGATAAGGTGGACGACTTCGGGCCCGACGTGCGCGTGTTCAAAAACGTGCGCCGCATGACAGTCGATTCCATGGGCCGCGAAGGCCGCGAATTGTTTCGGCACCTGCTGGAAAATAGCATGAGCATGAAACATTTCATCGACTCGGACTTCGTCATGGCCAATGACCGCCTCGCCCGGTTCTACGGCCTGCCCGCTGTGAAAGGCGATGCGTTTGTGCCGGTGAAACTGCCCAAGGGCAGCGAACGTGGCGGGCTCATTGCGCAGGCCGGTTTCCTCAAGCTCACTTCCACGGACTTCGCCACGTCACCGATCCATCGCGGCTCGTGGATTCTTAAGAATCTTTACAACGAAAAGATCGAGCCGCCCGCTGACATTTTGATCAACGAGCCGGACATCCGAGGCACCACCACCATCCGCGAAGCCATCCTCAAACATCAGGAACTCGAAAGCTGCGCCCGGTGCCATTCCAAGATCGATCCCTTGGGTTTTGCACTGGAATTCTACGACCCGGTCGGGCGCAAGCGCAGCGAATACCGCCACGTGGAAGAGCTCCCTGTCGAGCCGGATGGAACCACGTTCACCAAGAAAATCAAATTCACCAAAGTCCCGATCGAGTCCACCATGAAACTGCCCAATGGCCGTGAAGTGCGCGACCTGCCCACGCTCAAGGCGGCGTTGATGGCCGATCGCGAACGCATCTACAAGGGCATCATCGGCAAGCTCATCAGCTACGCCCACGGCCGCGAAGTGACCCGCGCCGATCGTCCGCATATCGAGGCCGTGTTCGAGGCGGCCGCGAACCAAAATTTCTCACTCCGCGCCACTATCGGAGCCATAGTGGCCCATCCTGAGTTTGGTAGGAAATGAAACGCACCACATCTACAGCAAAAAGGATGTTGCCTACCTCGGCCAAAATCTCATCACCCGTCTGAGTAATAGCTCCTTCAGCGGCCCATCGCCATCCACTAGAGGTAACTACTCCGCCTAACCGTAGGCAGCGGCTTCTGGAATTTGCCTGAAGGAAGTGATTCAATGAAACTAGGCCTACCGCCCCTGTAACTCTTTAAACTCGCGAAGGACAAAGTCGAATTCATAACCATCGACGATTGTAATTCCCCCAACGATAAGAGCAATTCCTGCTTTTCCTCTCACACGCGTGTCATTCTAGGGCCTCGCCCCTTAGCTACTTCAGCCCCTTCTTTATATGGGTTCTTAGAGAGCTTTTCTACGTGCCTTACGAGATTGTCTACGAACTTCGCGTTTCTCTTTTTTCGTCAATATATCGAGGGTAGGCTCATCGGAAACTCCCAGGCCTCTCTTCAACGATTCTGGCACCGTCACCGTTTTGCCCTTTATTTTGAGTTTTTTAACGATTTCGATTTGCCTATCAATCTGTCCGGGGGCGGTGGCGTTCCCACCGGGAATAAACTCGCCGAATGGACGACCGATCGATTCGAGATCTTTCTGCATCAGATTGCGGATCGTCTTCAAGCGACTAGCATGTAATACATTATTCGCTAGATTTTTCATTTCTTTTGGGTCCTTCTTCAGGTGGTAGAGTTGATCCTGGTCAAAAAATCCGGGACGATCAGCCCCTCTCACTCCGATACCCAAACGTCCAATGTAGGACATGGCTCTAGGTAGGTTTTTCGGTTCGGCTCTCTTGATGGCTGCAATCTGTTCTTTGGTGTAGCGGACGGCAATGTAGGACCAATCTTTCGTAACCGTGGCCCGTGCTGCCCCCATTTCGAGATAGAGATGAGACCGCCAATCATCTGCCGTTCCGTTTTTAAAAAGAGGAGTAAGGCTTTTCCCGTCAATCCGGTAAGACTCCGGTTTCTGCGCATTACCTAATTCGAAGAAGGTGGGCACCAGATCGATATTCTGCACGAGTTCATCACACACCTGCCCGGCTGGAATTTTATTGGGCCAGCGCATGATCATGGGCACTTGAGCCGCCCCATGGGAAAAGACGGACGCTTTGCCATCGCGACCGTGATCCGGAGCAAAAACTACAAGCGTATTGTCATCGATTCCGAGTTCCTTCAGCTTACGAAAAATCGCCCCAAGCGAATCGTCGATCCACGCTTCACCAGCTACGCGGCTGCCGGGATCAAAGCCTTTCTCTTTAATCGTTTTGAGAAGCTCTGAGCGAGGTGTCATGACTTCGGGAAGACTTTCAACTTTCCCCTCACCGGTTACGAGTGGGTGATCCATGGATTTTCTCCAGGATTTGTCCGGCCCATGCAACAGAGTGCTGCAAAGATGGAGGTAAAAGGGACCGCTCTTGTTTTCTTCAATGAATTCCAACGCGGCCACCGTCGTCCACTCCGGATTGTGTTCGGAGTAAGGCTTATGTGAATTCTCCGGATACACATTCTTTGCCCAAGAGAAGCCCAACTCTTTGAGGTAACGACGCATCCAGCGTTCGTTGTGTTTGAACTGAGCCGAAGCTTTCGGCCCTGGACGAGCGTCTTTGGAAATGTTCATCCATCTGTTTTTACCCTTGTAGAACTCCGGGAAGTCCAATTTGGAAGTAAGGTGGAATTTCCCAACAAACCCGGTAGTGTAGCCGGCTTTACGGAGAATATTGCCGACGTTCATCTTGTCGCGTTCCAGTGCGACATTAAAACCGGGAAGCCCCTGGTTCTCTTTGCCGCCAACCGCATCGTTGTAAAGTTTGCTATGCGAGTTACCGGCAAAGCGACCGGTTAGGAAACTGTATCGAGAAGGAGTACAAACCGAGCTGCTGACGTAGGCGCGAGTGAACTTCATTCCTTCCTCTGCCATGCGGTCGAGATTGGGCGTGTAGGTATCGCCCCCAAATGCTGCGATGCTCGATGGGTTCTGATCGTCAATCAAAAACATGATAATGTTAGGAC
>JAPPPH010000485.1:4675-4919 GCA_028817635.1 Verrucomicrobiales bacterium
TCCACGACCGACAGAAGTAAGCATTGTTGAAGCACAGAGGATCAAAAGGCATCGATTAATTTTATTCTTCATAAGATCTGTGAAGCTTATTTACTTTTGTTTTACGTGACTGTTTCAGGGCCCCACGGTTTCGGCTGATTACTTGCCGGTACTCCAAAAAAACTCATCATGGAGTACTCGGTTTCCCCGTATCTAAGCCAGCCTCTACTTTTTGAAACGCTCAAGGATTTCCTTGAGTTAACCC
>JAPPPH010000054.1 GCA_028817635.1 Verrucomicrobiales bacterium
ACTATGTTCATCAATGGCTCGATCTTGAAAAACTCAAGATCATCGAACCGGACCTAAACATTTTCACTGTTGATGAATTTGACCTTGTTCGCGATCAGATCAAAGAAGAACCGGTTGAGTTCTTCAAGGAAGTGCTGTCGAACAATTTGAGCTTGGAGACTTTTATTGACTCTGATTTCGTGATGATCACGCCGGAGCTCAACTACATTTATCGGATCGATGGACATCCAGTTGCGACGCCCAGCAAAAGACCTGGTGCGAGTAAAATTTCCCCGAAAGATTACCGGCCCAAAGAGATTACATCCGAGTTCTCTAAAGTGATGTTGGACGAAAAAAACCGCTATCGCGGAGGTCTGCTTTCACAGGCCGGTTTCATGCTGATGACGACCAATAATGGCGAATATACCAATCCGTTTTATCGCGGTGCCTGGGTATTGAAGAGTTTTTACGGAGATCATTTGGAGACCCCGGCAGACCTTGAGATCTCTGCACTCAGCCCTCCCACGAAAACGGAGACGATTAAAGAAACGATTGATGCACATCGAGCGGATGCCAGTTGTAATATTTGTCACAAGAAAATGGATCCTCTTGGAATTGCTCTGGAAAACTTCGACGTAATAGGACGCTGGCGGGACCAATACACTGACGTAAGCAACTATGCACCAAAGGCCGAAAAGAAGGATGGACGATTTCCTGTGGATGCGAGAACGGTCCATTTAGACGGCCGAGCCTTCGAGGGGCCTCAGGGTCTAAAGACAATATTAATGCAAGACAAAGAGAGGTTTTCCAAATCGTTCTTGGAGAACATGTTGTCCTACGCAATGGCCCGTGAGCTCAACTTTCTTGACCGTGAGCAAATTGAACAGCTCTACGAGAAGTCCGCTAATACAAACTTCAAGCTGCGAGACATTTTGTTGGAGATCGTGTCGTCGGACTACTTTACCAGACGATAGCAGGTGAACATTCATCAACTGCGCTTGGCCAAGCGCTAGCTGATGAGGGGCTGGATGAGGTTGCCCCCGACATCAGTCAGACGGAAGTCGCGTCCCTGGAATCGGTAAGTCAGCCTGGTGTGTTCGATTCCGAATTGATTGAGGAGGGTGGCGTGAAAGTCGTTGACGTGCACCGGGTTTTCGTCGATGCCCCAGCCGATTTCGTCTGATTTTCCGTAGACTTGTCCGCCCTTGATGCCGCCGCCGGCCATGAACATGGAGAAGGCAAACGGATGGTGGTCGCGGCCGGTGTTCATCTTGTTGCCGCCACGGTTTTCCCCAAGCGGAGTCCGTCCAAACTCGGCTCCCCAAATCACGAGCGTCTCGTCGAGCATGCCGCGCTGTTTCAGATCCTTGATCAATGCGGCTACCGGCTGGTCAGCCATGGTGGCATTGTAGGAAAGTTCGTTGTCGAGGTTGCTGTGGTGATCCCACGAGGCGTGATACAGGTTTACAAAGCGCACCCCGCGCTCGACGAGTCGGCGTGCGAGAATGCAGTTGCGTGCGAACTTGGTGAATTGTCCCGCAGGCCCGCCTCGGCCAGGGGAGAGGGTGTCCTTGCGCTCGGCCCCGTAGAGGTCGAGTGTCGCTTGGTTTTCGCCGGAAAGATCCATCAACTCCGGGGCGGCCGTCTGCATGCGAAAGGCCAGCTCGTAACTGGCGATGCGGCTGGCGATCTCGGGGTCGCCCACGGCGGAGTGCCGCATGCGGTTCAGGTCGTTGATGGCGTCCAGCCCGTAGTGCTGCATCTCGCGGGTGATGCCGGGAGGGTTGCCGAGGTTGAGCACCGGGTCGCCCTGGTTGCGAAACAGCACGCCCTGATAGTTGGATGGCAGGAATCCGCTGGACCAAAGTGAGGCGCCGCCGCTTGAGCCACGCCCGGCGGTCAGCACGACGTACGACGGTAGATTCTTTGATTCGCTGCCCAGCCCGTACGCCAACCACGATCCCACGCTCGGCCGGCCGAAGAGCGGCGAGCCGGTGTTCATCATGAGCTGACCGGGGTGATGGTTGAACTGGTCGGTGTGCATGGAGCGGATCAACGCGATGTCGTCCGACACCGAGCCGATGTGTGGCAACAGGTCGCTGAGTTCCATGCCGCACTGGCCGTGTGGCTTGAATTTGCGCTTGGTTCCCATCAGCACCGCCGACTCCTTTTTGATGAAGGCGAACCGTACGTTGGCGGTCATTTCCTTGGGCAGCGGTTTGCCGCTCAGTTCGTTCAGCTTGGGCTTGGGATCGAAGAGGTCGACGTGACTCGGTGCGCCGGCCATGAAAATGAAAATACAGCGCTTGGCCTTGGGCGCAAAGTGTGGCCCGATGTTCTCCAGTGGGTTGCCTTGGGCGGCGAGCAGGTTGTCCTGCTGAAACAGCGATGCCAGTGCTGCCATGCCGATTCCGCTTGCGCTGGTTGTCAGAAAATCGCGCCGTGTAAACTGAGCCCAATCGCGGGCTGCCTCTGGATCAATCCTTTTGGCCATGTCGTACTGCTGTGCGGGAAATCTACCTTGCCGCGGGAGGTCGCGCAACCCGGGGATGCGGTCAAAGCAAATCTTCGACGAGTTCGGGAGGCCGGGCGATCACGGCTTTGCGGCCCTTCACGACGATCGGCCGTTCAAGGAGAATCGGATTCAGTGCGATGGCCGTCAAAATGTCCTCCTCGGGGGTGTCGGGCGATAGGCCAAGCTCGCTGTATTCGTCTTCTTTGACCCGAAGCAGGTCGTGGGCGGGAACTTTGAGTTTTTTCAGTAAACCTTCGAGTTCCGCTTGGCCAAGCGGCTCCTTGAGGTACTCGATGACGTCTGGTTCCTCCCCGTTTTCCTTCAGCAAGCCAAGCGCTTGGCGGCTCTTGGAGCAGCGTGGATTGTGGTAGATGATCATTACTTGTCGGACGGCTTCAGGAGGTGTCGGACGCGGTCGTACTCCGGGTTGACGCACTTGTCTCCCCAGCGCTTGAGGACGGCCAACAGCCCGGGATCGCTCTCGGTCTCCAGTCCCTTGTCACCGTGTTCCTTGATCCATCCATCGAGCAATAAACGGTGTTCATCTAAAATCTTTTTGAACTTTGGATCCTTGGCCAAGTTGTTGATTTCATGCGGATCGTTGGCCAGATCGTACAACTCTTCCGGTTCTTTCTTTGGGCCAAAGAAAACAAGCTGCGCTTCATTCATTTCGCCGTTGGCCATCATCTCGCGGAAGCGTTTGGAGACCGGCCACGGATCCTTGTAGCTCGGCTGCATGAACGGCCGGTCGGTCAGATAGTTCCGAAGATACTTGAACCGAGGCGTCACCAGTGCGCGGATGCGTTCAATCGTGTAGTCGCACCGATCGCGTGCCGCGACAACGAACTCGCGCTCGATGTAGTCCTGTTCAAGAAAATTGGCTCCCTCCATGTGGCCGGGAATCTTGATACCGGCAGCAGCGAGACTGGCCGGCGCGATGTCGATACCGCTGATCAGGTCACGGCGAACCTTGCCGCTCGGTATGCCCGGGCCGGCAACCATCAACGGCATCTGGATACCGCCCTCGTAGAGGAACTGCTTGTGCCGATGCAGCTTGTAGCCGTGATCGCTGAAGCAAAAGATGAGGGTGTTTTCGTAAAGGCCATCGCGCTTGAGCGCCGCGATGATTTCGCCAACCTGTTCATCGGTCTTGAGCAGGCAATCGTAATGGTGGGCGATCTCTTCGCGCACCTCTGGTATGTCGGGGTAATAGGGCGGCACTGGGACGGTAGCACGGTCGATTGTGGCACTGGCTCGTCTGCCCAGTTTGCCGCCGCCGAGCTGTACCTGCCCGAAGAACGGCTGGCCCTTTTTACGGCCCTTCCAGCAATCGCCGGCAACCAGTGATGCCGGCCCCCAGCCTCTTTTTCGTGGAAGGAAATCGTACACCTGTTTCGTGTCGTGCTTGAAATTGTAGTCGTCCTTGCCGCCTTCGTTAAACGTCCAGTAGCCGGCGGCGCGAAACATTTCTGGTAACGTCTTCACCCCCTTCGGTAGGCGGATGTCGTCAAAAACCGGGCCGAGGTTCTTACCGCGAAACACGGCACGGCCGCTTCGGTGATTGTGAACGCCGAGGCTCGTTTGCATCGCTCCGGTGATGATCGCCGAGCGCGTTGCCGAGCAGACTCCGGCCGGGGTGTAAAAGCGATCAAAGCGAACGCCGCTCTCCGCGAGTTTGTCGATGTTGGGCGTTTCGATGACCTGATCGCCGTAGCAACTAAACCAGCCGCTGACATCCTCGAGATAAATCCAAAGAATGTTTGGCCGATCAGCCGCCTTCGCTTGGCCAAGCAGCCCGAAAAGTGTGCAAAGTAAAATAAGTGCTCGTCTCATGGGCGGGAAAAAATGGCACGCAACCAAGCTCCAAACAAGCCCGTGCTTTTGTTGGTATCAGAGCGGAGGGCTATACCACAGTCAGCGGGCCGTCGAAGTGGGTGAGACTGAGGACTTCTGTGCGGGCAATATGCGGTCCGTGGCGTTCACCCTTGGGCGCGTGGAACAAAGTGCCTTCCGTGTAAACGGTGTCTGATTCCTCCCATTCGCCTGAAAGCACATAAGCCCATTCGTTGGCCAAGGGGTGAGTGTGGGCGGGCACCTCGATGCCGGCCTCGAATTTTCGGAGCACCACCACGCCGCCGGATTCCTCATCCTTATGAAGAATCTTTAGTAGCACCCCCTCGTACGGGCCAAGAATCCAAGGCTTCTCCTCGGCTTGGGCGATGTACTGAAACATTACTCGTCCTTGACCGGGTTGGTGAGTGCACCGATTCCCTCGATCTCGATGGTGATCTCGTCGCCATCCTTCAGGAGCACCGGGGGGGTGCGGGCGAAACCGACGCCGTGCGGGGTGCCGGTGAGGATTACCGTCCCGGCGGCAAGTGCCGTGCTGCCGCGGAGAGACTCGATCAAAGTGGGCACGTCGATG
>JAPPPH010000487.1 GCA_028817635.1 Verrucomicrobiales bacterium
CACCGACTCGGTCGCGATAAAGGAACCATCGGCCAAGCTGATTTTATCCGATGTAATCGAAACATCGCCCGGCAACGAGGTGTCTATCTGGGAGTTGCGAATGAAGCTACCGCTCTCCAATCGAAGACTGTCTGAGTTTATACTGATATCCCCTGCATCCCCGGGCGCAAATGGATCCCAACCCCAGTCTAGCATCGCTATATTCAAACCGTTTGCGATAAATGATTCTTCAGTCAGAACGGTTTGCCCTGCATTAATGGTCACATCACCAGCATCCGCCTGACTGTTGTTGCCACTAGCGATTACCGAATCACGTAATGATAGGCCCTCTGCCTCAATTTCGACATCCCCAGCCTTGGATTGATTAAAGGTCGACGATGCAACGTAAGCCTCGTCCAATGAAACGGAACCGGATTGAATTTTTATGTTTGCGATGGGCTTATTATCCGAACTCGTTCCCATTGAGTTCGAAGTCCAGATTCCCGAATTAGCTTCGAGCGTCAATTGTCCGCTGGCGATATTGAGCGTTTTTGCGCCTCCCTCATTGCTGGATTTTTTACCCGTTGGGCTGAGGGAGTGGATGGTACTCCCGCCCCTAAGTGTCATTTCGTCGCGAACCTTAAAACCTGATTCATAAGCCCCGTTCAACGTAATCTTCGAATCGTTGATGTCCAAACCCCCTGCCTCCAACGTCAACTCTGGGGCATAGAGGTTTACCCCGGACACGAAGCGCACGTCGCCCTCGCCCTGTATTGACACCCTCTGCACACTGGTGCGTTCCCCGTGATAAACTATACCCAAATTTTCCACCCCCGCCGCATCATCCCCGAGATTCATTCCAAAGCTGATGTTGTTTCCCTTGAACTGAGTGAGCAGATCGCGGCTCGGCGCCGTGTTGATACTTTCCAATTTCATCCTCCCCAATTCGAGATTTTCTTCAGCCAAAAAACTGAGCGAACCGGTACCGGTAATCGAGGGGTAGTCCGTTGGGTCGACCTTTTCAGGGTCCATTCCATTTAGGATGTTTTTGGCTGACAAAGTGATGTCCGCTCCCATGCCCCGAGCCGTGCTGTGGTAATTCGCGATCTTCAACTTGTTGAGAATCAGATCGTTTTCCACATCAATGGTGATATCCCCGAGTGTGGAATTCTTTTCAGTTCTCTTGGTTCCGGTATGGATTTCTGCAGTATGCACATTCATCTCGTTGGCATTGATCGTGACATCACCGTATACCTCCATTTCGGCCGGAGTTAATTTCCCCCGATCATCCAGAGCCGTATTTATGAACCGGACCAGCCTTGCATCGATCGAGTCGGCATCGATCTTCAAATTACCGGTATTGCCTCGATACGCCATGACCCAAATCTCCGTAGCGAAAAGCCCCAATCCATCCAAGGTCAAGCTGCCGACGTTGGCGCTCAGGTTACCGGTTCCTCCGGTGGTGTTGGATCTGAGTGCCACCAACGGTCGATAGGCGTCCAACGACTCTCTGGCGATCAGGTTGATGTCCCCGGTTTTGAATTTTGCCCGACTGTTTTTCCCGAAGTAATTATTCGACTCGATCGAAGAGATGTACACATCTGCCTTGTCGACATCGATGTTCACATTCCCTGCCTGGCCATCCACCGAACTCGTCCGGATCCCAGCACCTTTCATGTTCAATTCACGGGACTTGATGTTGATGTCGCCTCCCTCCCCCTTGGCAGGGCTGATCGCATGCAATACCGCAGCCTGACGAACATCCACCTTGTTTCCGATTAGGTTGATATCCGCACCGTTAGCAGATGAAATCCCGCTGCTCAGTAGTTCTATTTTATCACCATAAATACTGATCTCGGCATCTCCCACTTCACTGATCTCACGCCCCTTCAACGCCGCCCCCATTAGCTTCACAGCACCTGTTAGCTGATCGGTTTGAATATTAAAATCAGCTGCCGCCCCGCTTAACGACTCTGTGTCGCCTCCGTGAACCCCAAACACGCTGCCATCCTTGAATTTCAGTTGATCGACCGCGCCCAGTCTGATTCCGGAAAACTGGTTAACATCCACGTCCGGCCCCAACTCGAAGCCATTTTTGTTGATCAGGGTGATAGTTCGATTCGGTTGATCCGTTTGAATCACCCCGTTTAATTTTGTCGCTTGTTCGCCCGTGATCCGCAGGAAAACATTTTTCACCCCTTCCGGCACATTCAACACGGCAGTTTGTCCACTCCCAACATTCAGTGCCCCGAAACTATGAAACAAGTTTTCGCCGTGTATTTCGCCCAAGTCGCTGGGAATAACGATCTCAGTGCCCACCCCCAGATTCTTAACCTCACCAAGGGATCCATCGGTGATCAACGCTTCGTTTTCAACCAACTTAAGAGGCTCTGCCAACCCGCCAACGAAACTGTCTTCAAGGGAGAGTTCACCCGATATATCCAATCGCGTTTTCCCCTCTTTACCGTCGCCTTCGACCATTCCGTTTATCAACGAATCCTTCATGGTCAAATCCTTTGATTTTACGATGATGTCGTTTCCGTTGATATTGGGCGTTAAATGCGATGATCCAACGGAAAGAATCTGGCTGTTGCCCATCTTAATCGACTCATCGAAGTTCAGTTGAATCTTACCCGTCTTCCCTTTTTGTTCGTCGAAGATTCTCACCTCAGAATTCTCGGCGTTTAAACTGTTCCCGCTTAGGGAAATCTCAGCACGCACGCCACTGGAAATCGTTTCACTATTTAATTTCGCATCCGTCAGGTTGACCGCGCTCCGGGCATCCAACTCTATCCGCCCCACCCATCCCGAGGCAGGACCCCGAACATTGCGGCTCAGTATTTCGGAATTCTCGACGCTGATATCCTCCGCATTGACGACGACCTGCCCGATATTCATGTAGATCCTGGACTTATTCAGAAGTTTAAACGAACCGGTCGCACTAATTTTAGTTGTTTTATACCCGTTAAGGGTACTTGGATTCTTTACGTAAATCTCACCGTGCATTTGAGGTGAGTCATAGTGACAGTATTGGCTAAGAGAGGTGTTGTCCAAAGTGATCTGTCCGCCACTCAAGTTGATTACAGGAGTTTCGTTAAAAAACTGAGGGCTTCCAGCTTCCACCGTGGAATCTTTCAAATTCAATGAATTAACCCCGGAAATCCGGACTCTACCTGTTACATTGAGGCCCTGTTGCGGCAAGAGTTGAGCGAAAATAGAGACCCCTTCCTTAATGGTGACATCCGGCGCCTTAACGACCAACTCCTGAGCCCCAACAGCGTTTGTTTTGATTCCGGCCGGCCCTTCCAGCTCAACTCGGCTCGAGCCGATAATCCTCATGCCCGATTGGCTCATCAGACCGTAGCCCTTTATATGAACGTCACGACCTTCGATGTTCAGCATCTTGGAATGCGCCGTGCCGGTTACCCCCAACTCACCCGAGCCAAGGTAGATATCTCCATCGGCATCGAGTTTGAAGACGTCACTGCCTAACTTGGTTTCACCATAACCCAATTCCATGTCCGTAATGGAAATATCAGTTCCAGCGTTGACGACTAGACTCCCAAATAACCGCCCCCCACTCAGTGTGGTGGCCTCTTTGCTATTCACCACGAGAAATCCGGTATAAACATCCTGCCGATTACTTTTCGATTCAATGTCGATACCGCTCAACACTTCGACAGAATTTGCGTTCAACGCCACCTGATCAAACTGCCGAAAAGCCGAATCACCTGAAATGCGAATCCCATTCTCCGATTGCATCATGATGGAGGATTTGATTCCTCCCGAATCACCGGTAAACGATCCGTTCTCCACCGAAATGCCACCGGACTTTATGGAAACATGCGGAACTGCTGCGTGATCGATTGGCTGATTTATATCGATCACATTTATGGTTCCCTGATTGCCATACTGAGAAGTAATCTTTCTAATTACTGAAGCCTCATCCTTAAACCTGCCTCTGGGTGAAAGACCGTTTTGATCGACGACCTTGCCGTTATTTGAATCCCACAATATATCCTTCACCGAACCCTGCCGTGGCCCCCGGGCATCCGCCCACCCCACTCGCACCTGACTCTCGCCGTTAATTCCCACGTTACTGCCAGCTGTCAATGCTACCCGACTACTACCGGCCAACAGGGACTGATCATCGATTAAAATCGTATCTGAAGTAAGTTGAACACTCCCCTGTTCCAGAGAGTTCGCTTTTACCGAGGATTGGTTATCCAACTTTAGCACTGTTTCGGCGTGAATATCAACCGAACCGATCCCGGCGACATGACTCTCATCGATCGATAGACGGTTCACATCCATCTCAACGCCTCCCGCTGTTACTTTACTATTCTTTACCAAGCTGACCTCTCCTGAGGCGTTCGCGACTACGAGGTTTGATCTGGTTAGATTTTGTTCCATCACAAATTTCAGTTCTGCCCCCTTCGGAATTCCTTTCTCAAAATCCACCTGTTCAAGCGCACCGCTTTGGTTGAATCGCAACGTATAGTTCCTTCCTTCACGCTGGCGCTTCCCGTTTAGATAAACGTCAACGGATCCCTCCTGTGCAAAAATTGGTTTTATCAAATTTACGCTGTTTGCTCTCCCCGTCAGCGTTGTCGTTTGCGTAATCTCAACCTCCTCCACTCCATCCATTTTAGTTGTGACCTCTAACGTGGCCTGTTCCATCTGGAGAGTTTCCGTACTCACGTCGATTCGGGAAGCCTCCACTGCTGCGGATCGTTTCCCCTCCGTAACCACGTTTACTGAGTACGCGCCGCCACCAATAATCTTGGCGTCTTTTGCTTTGATCGCGATGGGGTCCGGGTTTTCGAACCCCTCGGTGATCCCCAATAGCCCCACTCTGCTGTCGAACGGCACATTTTTTTTTTTATTGTTTATGATTTCTCCTAGATCTACACC
>JAPPPH010000174.1:0-1543 GCA_028817635.1 Verrucomicrobiales bacterium
CATATTGCCCCGGGACGGCTTTGATACGCTAGTCAGCACAATGGATAATCTTGATAAAAATATTCAATTGGAGCTCATCGTGAATCCGCCCATCCGCTACCGTGAGATGGAGGAAAGCGACCGGCTTGATTTCGTGATCGACCACGTCACACCGTGGTTGCTCAAGTTTCACACGAGCTGGGTCTCGGCGCAGAAAAAGGGATGGGTTCTCTCCACTTGGTTGGACTACGAGGAAGTCACCAAAGCTCCGCTCGACTCACTCCGAAAAATATTTGACGAATTAAAACTGGATGACACTGAATTTGATTTTGACTCGATGATCAACTATTCGGACAAGCAAAAAACAAATTTCAACGTGGGTCATTCAGGGCGCGGTTTAAAAACACTTTCCAACCAACAGGTTAACCGCATCAGGAGAATCGCAGCACCATTCAGCGAATTTCCACTGGAAAAGATTGGATTGTAACGATCGCGCGCGATCCTTGATTGAATGGAATCCAATATAAAAGCGTTAAATCACGGATGGCTTCATCATTAGACCGACTTGGCCAAGCGCTTGGCCTGCTGGTTGTGGCTCTGCTCCCGCAGACAACCGCCTTGGCCAAGCCGGCGCTGTCGGGCGAATTGATTTACGCGAACCAGTGCGCGAAGTGCCACGGCGACAAGGGACAGGGCGTTGCCGATAAATACGACGAATCGCTCATCGGCGATTGGCCAGTCGAAAAGCTGACCCGTGTCATCACCCGCACCATGCCGGAGGACGCCCCGAAAAAGTGCGTCGGCGACGAGGCTGAACTCGTCGCGCGATATATCTTCGATGCGTTTTATTCTCCCGAGGCGCAGGCGCGAAACAACCCGCCGCGAATCGAGCTGACCCGCCTGACCAATCGCCAGTTTCTCCACTCGGTTGCCGACCTGATCGCCAGTTTCACCGGCCGGGCGGGCTACTACCGAACCGGCGGGCTTCAGGCTGGTTATTACAACAATCGCAACGTCCGACAAAACAACCAGAGCGTCAAGCGAACCGATGGCACCGTCGATTTCGACTACGGAGCCGGCACGCCCTTCCCCGACAACGCCGACTTTAAGTCGGAGGAATTTTCCATGCGCTGGACCGGCTCAGTGATCGCGGAAGAAACCGGCGACTACCAGTTCATCGTCTCCAGCGAAAACGGCGTGCGGCTTTGGGTCAACAACATGGACTTGAAACTGATCGAGGGTTGGACGTCGAGCGGTGAGCGCCGCGAACTCAACGGCACCGTGCGGCTCATCGGCGGGCGGCCTTACCCGATACGGCTCGATTATTTTAAATACAAAAGCAAAAACGCCTCGGTGAAACTGGAGTGGCACCCGCCGCATGGAGCGCTGCATGTGATCACAGCACGTAAACTCTCCCCGGATACCACCGCCAGCACGTTCGTTTTGCGACAACCGTTCCCGCCGGACGATGCCAGCATCGGCTACGAGCGCGGCAGTGCCGTTTCCAAAAAATGGGACGAAGCCGCCACCTACGCCGCCATCGAGACCGCCAACTGGGTGGCCG
>JAPPPH010000174.1:1553-4887 GCA_028817635.1 Verrucomicrobiales bacterium
CGCTTGGCCAAGGCGCAGCAGTTTGGCAGCCGGTTTGCCGCACGGGCGTTCCGAAGGCCGCTCACGGTCGAAGAGGAGCAACTTTTTGTCCGCTCACGATTTGCCAAAGGCAAGCCGGCGGCAGACTCAATCAAGGAGGTCGTCCTGCTCACGCTCAAGTCGCCCCGTTTTCTTTATCCCGACCTTGGCCAAGCGGATGACCACGCCGTCGCCGCTCGACTCGCGCTTGGCCTGTGGGACTCACTGCCGGACGAGGCGCTTGGTCAAGCGGCCGCCGCTGGACGGCTGCGCACCGCCGACCAGGTCAGGCAACAGGCGTTGCGCATGCTTCGACACCCCCGCACAAAGGCCAAGCTCCGCAGTGTCATGCACCACTGGCTTGGCCTCGATCACGCCGAGGAGATCGCCAAGGACACGGACATTTTTCCCGAGTTCGACAAGTCGCTCGAGGCGGACCTTCGCACTTCGCTCAACCTGTTTTTGGACGAAGTCGTCTGGCAGGAGTCCGGCGCCGATTTTCGCGCCCTGTTCAGCGCGAACCATCTCCCGATGAACTCGCGACTGGCCAAGCTGTACGGCGCACGGCATCAGGGCACGTCATCCGGTTTTTCGCCGGCAACCTTCACCGGCCAAGACCGCGCCGGGCTGCTCACGCATCCGTATCTGCTCACGCTTTATTCGTATCACAACAGCACTTCGCCGATTCACCGGGGCGTGTTCGTCACACGACACCTGCTCGGGCGCTCACTCAAACCGCCCCCCGAGGCGGTGGTTTTTAAAAATGAGGAGTTCCCCGCCAACCTGACGATGCGGGAGAAGGTCACGCAGCTCACCAAGGCCGATGCCTGCATGACCTGCCACGGCATCATCAACCCGCTTGGCTTCACGCTGGAACAGTTCGACAGCATCGGCCGCCGGCGTGACGACGAAAACGGAAGGCCGATTCACACCGCCTCCGACTACCTGACCGCCGACGGTTCGCCGATCCATATCGCCGATCCATCCGACCTTGCCCGTCACGCGATGGAGAGCCCCAGCGCCCATGAGGGCTTCGTCGAGATGCTCTTTAATCAGGTTGCCAAGCAGCCGATCCGGGCCTACGGTTCCGGGGTGTTGAACCAGTTGCGAGATGATTTCGCGCAGTCCCGTTTCAACATACAGTTTTTGCTGGCCGAGACAGCCGTCATCGCTGCCCTGCAGGGAGTCGAGCGGCCCGGGCCAGCCGGAGAGGAGCAGCCATGAACCAGATCGATCGCAGACAGTTCGTCCGTAACCTCGGGGTGTCCACCGCGACACTGCCCTTCCTTGTTGGCCTGCCGAGCCTTGGCCTGGCCAAGACCGCGCCGCGCCGGCAACGCCTTGTGGTGATGTTCAGCCCGAACGGCACCATCCCGAAAAATTTCTGGCCGGACGCCACCGGCAGCGAATTCGAGCTGAAGGAAATCATGAAGCCGCTTGAGCCGTTCCGCGACCGGATGCTCGTGCTCAACGGCGTAAACAACAAGCTGCAGGGCGACGGCGACCGTCACATGCGCGGCATGAGCTGCCTGCTCACCGGCATCGAGCTTTTCCCCGGCAACATCCAAGGTGGCTCCGATACCCCGGCCGGCTGGGCCAAGGGCATCTCCATCGATCAGGAGATCAAAAACTACTTCCAAAGCAACGACACCACGCGCACACGGTTTGGCTCACTTGAGTTCGGCGTCGGCGTTTCCGATCGCGCCGATCCGTGGACGCGTATGTCCTACGCCGGCCCCAACCAGCCGGTGGCCCCGACCGATGACCCGTACCAGATGTACCAGCGGCTCTACGGCCAGTTACGCGATCGCGACAGCCTGTTGAGCGTGCTGGACGTCGTCCGTGACGACCTTAGGCGCGTCTCGCGCTCGATCAGCGCCGAGGACAAACGGCTGCTCGAGGAGCACGCCGAATTCGTCCGCCAAATGGAACAGGAATTCGGCCGAGCAGACGGCAAGTCCCTTATCAGCGATCCGCCGAAATTCGAGGTTGGCATCACCAACCAAAACGACAATGTCCCCCGCCTGAGCCGAATGCAGATCGACCTCATGGTGAACAGCTTCGTGAACGACTTCGCACGGGTCAGCACGCTGCAGTACACCAAGTCGGTTGGCCAGGCGCGGATGAACTGGCTGGACATCAAGGACGGTCACCACGGCCTGTCCCACGAGCCGGACAAAAACGCCGATGCGGTCGACAAGTTGACCCGCATCAACAAATGGTTTGCCGGCGAATTGGCCTACTTGGCCAAGCGCTTGGCCGAGACGCCCGAGCCCGGCACCGACGGCAGCCTGCTCGACAACACCACCATCGTCTGGACCAACGAACTGGGCAAGGGCAACAGCCACACGCTCAGGGACATTCCGTTCGTGTTGATCGGCAACGGCATGGGCTTCCAGATGGGCCGCTCGCTAAACCTCAAGGGTGCCGCCCACAACCGACTGCTCATGGCCCTGGCCCACGGCGTGGGTCATCGCATCGAAACCTTCGGCAACAAGAAACTCAGCCAAGGCGGCCCGCTTGACCTCGGCTAGACGACTTGTTTTCACAATCCGTTTTTGTAGAATCGCGCCCTCTTTTTTCGGTTGGGCGCGTTTTTGTTTATGAGAGTCTCCACTCAGTTTTTGTTTTTCACCGCAGGGTTGTTTTCAAGTGTCATCGCAGACACAACCAATCTGGATACAGCCAAATCCCGGTTCCCCACCCTGCCGGATGGCTTTGAAATCAGCCTCTTCGCCAGCGAACCGCTCGTTCGCAATCCCACCTGCATCGCCTTTGACCGCCGCGGTCGGGCGTTCGTCGCGCAGGGGCCACAGTTTCGTAAGCCGAGGGAGGACACGCCCGGCGACTCGATCAAAATCCTGATCGATCATGACGACGACGGCGTCGCCGATGAGGCCAAGACGTTTGCCCACGGTTTCAACAGCATTCACGGGCTGGCATGGAAGGGCAACGACCTGTACGTGGCCAATGCACCGGACTTTACCATCGTGCGGGACACCAATGGGGACGATGTCGCCGACGAGTACATCCGCATCTACACCGACCTCGGCAACGTTGAGCACTCGCTGCACGGGCTCAACTGGGGGCCGGACGGAAAACTCTATATGTCCAAGGGCAACTCCAAGGGCCTCACGCAGCCGGGCCGGATTGCCCCCAAGCCATTCCGCGAACTCTGGGGAGTCGAATCTCCAGCAGGCGCCCCCGACATGCCGCCGGCCGAGACGTTTACTCCGGAAACCTACCGCAACACTTACCACCATCCGTCGGACGACTGGGGTCGCGAGGGTGGCATCCTGCGATGCGATCCCATGGG
>JAPPPH010000077.1 GCA_028817635.1 Verrucomicrobiales bacterium
CTCCGGGCAATGCGCCTGGCCAACGTTGGCGAACAGCAACCGCAGATAGTCGTAGATCTCGGTTGTTGTGGCGATGGTCGAGCGCGGGTTGCCGCCGGAGGAACGCTGCTCAATCGCGATCGCCGGCGACAGACCCTCGATGTGGTCGATGTCCGGCTTCTGCAGTTGATCCAAAAACTGCCGCGCGTACGACGAGAGCGTCTCGACGTATTTGCGCTGTCCCTCGGCAAACAGTGTGTCAAACGCCAGCGACGACTTGCCGGAGCCACTTGGCCCGGTGATCACCACCAACTGGTCGCGCGGGATTTCAAGCGAAAGATTCTTGAGATTATGCTCTCGCGCACCGGAAATTTTGATCAACCCCTTGGCCACCGTAAAGGTGCATCGTAAACCGCCCCCAGCGCTTGGCCAAGCGTGAGGTATAGCAGGATCTCAAAATGTGGCTGGAATAAACAAGTAGAGCGCTCTACATTTCCCTTGTGCCGCGCAAGATTCGAGAGCTGATCAACGATCTGCGGCGAGCGGGTTTTGTTCCAGTGAAGGGCGGCAAAGGCTCACACCATAAATTTCGCCATCCTAAACATGCCGGTTCGCTAATCCTAAGCGGACACGAAGGATCTGACGCCAAGCGTTATCAGGAAAAACAGGTAAAGGACGCCATAAAGAAAATCGATTCATGAAGGCTCAAGACCAGTACCTCAAATTCGTCAAGTGGGAGGAAACCGACGCACTTTACGTGGGCTACTGTCCGGACTTGTTCCCATGGGGTGGCGTTTGCCACGCAGAAACCGAAGCGGACGCCTACAAAAAACTTTGCGCTCTGGTGGAAGAAGAAATCGTGGAGTTGGAGTCAAAAGGAAAACCGCTTCCACCGCCCAGCACGAGACCCATGCGTGAGGCGATCCCTGCCTAACAAGCGCTTGGCCAAGCGCTAGTGAGTGTTCAGTTTTCAGTTTCAAGTTTTCAGACAGTTAGCCGACTAGCCTGTCCCTGACCTCCTCTCCCCTACTCGTAATAACTCACGCGAAACCGCGAAGGAAAAAGGACTTGGTTTAGTTCCTTTTTTGATTCTCCCGATTCGCGTTCATCTGCGTCCTATTTTCCGCGCCGGATGAATCGCTGAAGCATCGGCTCCACCTTGTCCATGCCGACAGCGAGAATGATTACCACGCCGATGATGATTTCCTGCATGTAGTTGGGCCAATCTTTGATGCTCGAACCGTTGGCCAAGCAGGCCATCATGAATGCCCCGATCACTGAGCCGGGGATGCTGCCCGCACCGCCGCTCAGGCTCGCCCCGCCGATGACCACGGCGGCAATGATCTGCAGTTCCAGACCAATCGCCACCGAGGGATCTCCCTGCGTCAGGCGCGAAAACTGCATCACCCCGGCCAAGCCGAAAAACGCGCCGGCCAGGGCGTAGATCGCGATCTTGTTGGCGTTTACGCGGATGCCACAAAGCCGTGCGGTGTCCTCATTAGAGCCGATGGCGAATACGTACCGGCCGAACACGCTCGAGCGCAATACCACGGTCATCACCACTGCGAGGCCAAGCGCCAACCACACGCCGTCCGGCAGCGGAAAGAACGTGAGCGGCGACTGGCTCTTGTCCATCAAACTGTTCACCGACTCGAGCGGCACCTCCGGGTTCACGGTCTGGTTGTCGGCGAGCCACTTCGAAATGCCGCGCGCGATCCCCATCATCCCCAGCGTCACGATGAACGGCATCATGCGAAACGCCGCGATGATGCCGCCGTTTGCCAGTCCGGCCAGTCCGCCGACCAGCACCGTCAACGCGAGCACCGCCGCCAAGCCGTGTCCATGCTCGATCAGTTTTGCCGTTACGACACTACACAGGGCGACGAGCGAACCGGCGCTCAGATCGATGCCGCCGCTCACGATCACCAGAGTCATCCCCATAGCGCCGATGGCCACGATAACTGTCTGCGTTAAAATCGTCTTAAAGTTGCCACCCTTGAAAAACAGAGACCGCAACTCAGCATCCATCGCGAACAGCAGCAATACCATAAACAGGCCGACAAACGGCCGAACGGCTTTCAAAAAATCGCGGCTGCCGAGCTGGGCCAGATTCATGCCGCCGCCTCCCCGGTCTCAGTCTGCCCCACAGCAGCGCGGATGATCGCCGACTCGCTCCAATCCGCGACCGGTCGCACCTCGGACAGTTCGCCCCGGCACATCACGCCGATGCGGTCGCACACCCCTAGCAACTCCGGCAGATAGGAACTGACGAAAATCACCGCCTTGCCCCGACCCGCCAAGTCGTTCATCAGCCGGTAAATCTGCGCCTTACTACCGACGTCGATGCCGCGTGTTGGCTCGTCCAACAGGAGAATATTCGCCTCGTGATGCAGCAACCGGCCAAGCGCGATCTTTTGCTGGTTACCACCGGACAACTCGCCCACCGGCTGTGCGGCGTCCAACGCCTTCACGTCGAGCCTGTCCATCCACTTACCAGCAGCGGCCGCCTGCGCCGAGCTGTTGACGATGCCCAACCGTGTCACCGGGCCAAGCCGCGTGAGCGTCAGGTTGTCGGCAATGCTGCGGCCGAGCAGCAACCCCTCTTCCTTCCGATCCTCGCTGAGCAGGCCGACGCCGTTGGCCAAGCGCTTGGCTGGAGTCGAGCGGGTGGCTTCGTGCGAAAAAACGCTCACGCTACCTTTGGCCAAGCGGTCGAGGCCGAATACCGCCCGCAGCGTCTCCGTTCGCCCCGCGCCAACCAGCCCAAACAGCCCGACGATCTCCCCGGCGCGCAGCGTCAGGTCGACCCGGCTCGGCTTGACCAAGCCGGCGACGCCGCGCAACTCCAGCACCGGTTCCCCGATGGCTCGGCTCGTGTGCGGGTAGATTTCATCGACCGTTCGGCCGACCATAAGTTGGATGATTTCGTCCAGACTCGCTCCAGCCATCGCGCCGGAGCCGACGCTGCGGCCATCACGCAGCACCGTAAACCGACTGGCTACACGCTGGCATTCCTCGAGAAAGTGGCTGATGTATATTACGCTCACACCGCGCTGACTCATCCGCTCGATCACGGCAAAAAGATTCTCCGTGTCCAGTCGGGTCAGGCTGCTGGTTGGCTCATCCATGATCAGGACACGCGGCTCGCCCACCAGCGCACGGGCGATCTCGACCAGTTGCTGCTGCGCGATCGTCAGCGAGCGTACTGGGGCATCGAGCGGCAGATCCGGTTGCCCGATTTCCTCCAGCGCGCGCTTGGCCAAGCGACGACGCTCGCCCCGGCGCAGCCATCCCATCGTCTGCGGCTCAGTGCCAAGCAGCATGTTCTCCTCCACCGACAAATCCGGCGCGAGGTTCAGTTCCTGATAAATCATCGCGACCCCGCTGTTACGTGCATGCAACGGGTCGCTTGGTTTGAACGGCTGGCCATCGAGCAAGAGGCTGCCAGCGTCCGGCTGGTGCGCCCCGCTGAGCACCTTCATCAACGTGCTTTTGCCGGCGCCATTTTCACCGATCAACGCGTGCACCTCACCGGGAGCCACCTCGAGGCTCACGCCACCAAGTGCCACCGTCGGGCCGAAGCGCTTGGCCACGCCGCGAATGCGCAGGCGCAGTGGGCTGGATTCAGTTTCCTTCGCCAAGATACTCCTCGAGCGGCGGGTTGAGTAGTTCCTGAATCTCCGGTTCGCTCATGTTCTCCTTTGTCACCATGGCCACCCCGGTGTCGATGCGTTTCTCCACCTTCGCCCCGCTGATATGGCTGGCCAACGTCTTCACGCCGAGGTAGCCCATCCTGATCGGGTTCTGCACCACCAACCCCTGAACATCGCCGGCCTCGAGATCGCGGAGCGACTGCACGCTGGTGTCAAATCCTACGATCTTCACATTGCCCCCAGCCTTGCCAAGGTCGCGAATCGCCTTGGTCATCGAGACGGTCACTGACTCGTTCGGACAAAACACCCCGTTCAACTCGTTCCCGTAACGGCTCAACAAGTTTTGCGATGCCGTATAGGCGAGATCGCGCGTGGCGCCCGCATACTGGTCGGACGACAACACTTTGATGTCCGGATATTTTTCCTTGATCGCATCGAGAAATCCCTCCTCCCGCTTGGTCGTGCTGGCCGAGCCAACCGCATACCGCAACATCAGCACGTTCCCCTTGCCACCAAGCAGTTCGCCGAGATGCTCACCACCCATCCGACCGCCCACGTAATTATCCGTGGCCACAAAACTCGCGTACTTGTCCGACTGCAGCCCCGAGTCAATGATCACCACCGGGATCTTCGCCTTGCCAGCCGTCTCCACCGGGCGCACAAGCGCGTTTTCATCCAGCGGTGCGAGTACCATGCCGTCCACCTCGCGGCCGATGAAATTCTCCACCACCTTGATCTGTTCATCGCGGTCATCCTCCTTCAGCGGCCCCTTCCAGATAATCTTCACCGGCTGGCCGGCGGCGTTAAGTTCCCGCTCTGCCTTTTTCGCCCCGGCGTGGATCGATTTCCAAAACTCATGCGTTGTCCCCTTCGGGATCACCACGATCTCCAGTCCATCGCCGGCCGAGCCACCGCTTCCATCCGGATCGGAACCGCAACCGGCCACCAAAATCAACGCAGCGCAGGCAGCGCCCAATAGCCATGATTTCATGCGCCGCAGGCTAGGCCAACCCCACCATCCCACACAACCTTTTTGCCAACCCCAAACCAAGCGCCTGGCCAAGCACAGCACAACTTCGATACCCTCTCACTCGAGGGAGAGGGCAGGGTGAGGGTGAAATCAATTAGCCCAAAAACCAGCCAATGCACATAGCCGGTCAATCCTTCCGATGTCCCCCTCATCCGGCCTTCGGCCACCTTCTCCCCCGCGGGGGAGAAGGACAGTTTCGGCAG
>JAPPPH010000486.1:0-4006 GCA_028817635.1 Verrucomicrobiales bacterium
CTCGTTCGCGGTAGACTCGGCGACGAAATCGCAGAAGCGCTTGATCTCCGCCGAGTACTTTCCGGCCGGGGCCATATTCAGGACGTTTTGGTAGTTGTCCTCGTCCATCGTCAGGATCAGGTCGAACTCGTTGTAGTCGGCCTGGTTGATCTGGCGTGCCTGACCTCCGGTTTTGATGTTGCGATTTTGAGCCGCTGCGTGCATGCGGTGGTCGGGAGGATTGCCGGTGTGAAACGAGATCGTTCCGGCGGAGTCGCACTCGATCTGTTCGGCCAGCCCCTCGTTCTCCACGACGTGCCGCATCACGGCTTCTCCGGCGGGGGAGCGGCAGATGTTTCCCATGCAAACGAACAACAACCGGTAAGGGCGCATGGGCGAAGGCTACCGATCCGCTTGGCCAAGCGCAAGAGAGGTGCCAAGCGCTTGGCCAAGCTTGAGTTCGCTTGGCCAAGCGGCTAAACAGGGCGCGTGAACCGTCGAACATTTTTGGGAACCAGCGCTGCCGCTGGCCTGGCCTACTCCTCGATCGCCACCACCGCAGCCGAGATCGCGAAGGGGCCGGTCAAGCGGGTCGCGCTGATCGGCAGCGGTTGGTACGGCAAGATCGATTTATTCCGCCTAATCCAAGTGGCACCGGTTGAAGTGGTGGCGTTGTGTGACGTGGACAGCACGATGCTCTCCGACGCGGCCGACATGGTGGCCAAACGGCAAAAATCGGGCAAACGCCCTAAGACGTATGGCGACTATCGGACGTTGCTCAAGGAGAATGAACTCGACCTCGTTTTGATCGCCACACCGGACCATTGGCACGCGCTGCCGATGATCGATGCCGTCAAGTCGGGCTGCGATGTCTACGTCCAAAAACCGACGAGCATCGACGTGGTGGAAAGCCAGGCGATGCTGGCGGCGGCACGCAAGTACAATCGCGTTGTGCAGGTGGGCACGCAGCGCCGCAGCACCCCCCACCTGATGGAGGCCAAGGAAAAGATCGTCGACGCCGGTCTACTCGGCAACATCGCCCACGCGGAGGTTTGTTGCTATTACCACATGCGAAACCGAAGCAACCCGGAGGACGCCGCGGCGCCGGAAAACTTGGATTACGAAATGTGGACCGGCCCGGCCCCGATGCGCGACTACAATTCCCTGTGCCATCCGCGGGGGTGGCGTGCTTTCATGGAGTACAGCAACGGGATTGTCGGCGACATGTGCATTCACATGCTCGACACGGTGCGCTGGATGCTCGGCCTCGGTTGGCCGACAAGCGTGGTCTCGCAGGGCGGCATCCTTGTCGACAAACAGGCCAAGGCCAACACGACCGATACGCAGACCGCTTGTTTTGATTTTGACGACCTGCAGGTCGTCTGGCAGCACCGCGCATGGGGCCATGCGCCGGACCCGAAGTACCCGTGGGCGGCCTTCCTCTACGGCGACAAGGGCACGCTCAAGTTGAGCGTGAACAGTTTTGATTTCACCCCGCGCAACAACCGCGGCGGTCAGGTAAAACCGATCCATCGCGATTGCAAAATGGAACTGGAGGAATATCCGGAAGACAAAACCGAGAAGGATCTCGAGCGCCACGTTGCTCCTGCGGTGCGTGTTCACATGCTCGATTTTCTCAACGCCGTGGCCAATCGGAGCCGTCCGGTTGCGGACATCGAAGAGGGGCACATCTCCACCGTGAGCTGTTTGTTGGCCAACATCTCCCAGCGGCTTGGCGGACGCTCGCTGCGTTGGGACGCAGAAACCCACCGTGTCATCGGCGACGAAGAGGCGAACAGGTTTCTCATCCGCCCCTATCGCGAACCTTGGATTCATCCCACGCCTGACAATATCTGACCTCTCCCATCTTCCCGCCGGTTACCACAGCGTCACGCTCTATCTGCTCACGGCGGATGTGGTCAAGCTGCTGGAATTTATTCTCGAGGCCTTCGATGCCGAGACCACGGAACGGGTCGAGATGCCAGACGGCACTGTCTCGCACGCCGAGGCGCAGATCGGCGATTCGCGCATCATGTAGGGACAGGCTCGCGACGAGTGGCCCCCCGATGCCGTCGATGCTTTATCTTTACGTGACGGACTGTGGCGCCGCCTACGCGAAGGCAATCGCCGCCGTGGCGGAAAAGGTGATGGAGCCGATGGATCAATTCTACGGCCACCGCAGCGGAGGGGTGCTCGACCCGTTCGGTAACCAGTGGTGGTTCGGCACGCGGAACGAGGAAATCTCCAGCGAGGAATTGGCCAAGCGCATGCGCTAGGTCCGGGGACAGTAATTGCCGCGATCGCTTGGCCAAGCGCCTGGCCAAGTGGCTTACCGGTCGGTTAGCGGCAGCAGTATACTGAAGGTTGTGCCGCTGTCGCTTGGCTTGATCTTGATGCGGCCACCGTGCGATTCAACAATCCGCCCCACGATGGCCAGGCCGAGGCCGGCGCCATCCGGTTTGCTGGTGTTGAGCAGGGAGGTGAACGCCCGCTCGCGAGATTCCGCATCCATCCCGCAGCCGGTGTCACGAAACTCGATGCGAACATGCGTCGGCGCCGCGACGCCCTTGTTTAATTGAATCGTGCGCGACTCGATGGTCAACGATCCCCCGTTCGGCATCGCATCGAGCGCGTTGAGTGTGAGGTTGAGGAAAACCTGACTGAGCTGCGGGCCATCGGCTTTTACCGTGGGCAGATTATCCTCAAGTTGAATCTCTAACTCGACATTTTGCTGGGCCATTTTTCGGCGAACGAGAACCCGCAGGTCGTCGATCAGTTTGTTGATATCGGTCGGCTTGAGCGACGGCTCGGCGTTGCGGGCGAAGGTGAGGATTTGCTCCACGATCGTGTTCAAGTGATCCATTTTTTCGCCCATAATCCGCACATCCTCGGCTCGGGGGTCGTCCTCGGGGAACTCAAGTCCCAGTGAATGGTAGAGCATCTTGAGGACAGTCAGGGGGTTTCGGATTTCATGGGCCACCTCGCCTGCAAGCAGCCCAAGCGCGGACAGTTTTTCGTTTTGCCGGAGCAGTTCCTCGGACTCGACGATGCGCTCAAGCAGTCGCGCCTTCTCGATCGCCAGCGCGGAAAGCTCGGCCAGCGCCGTGGCGATGTGTATTTCGTCATTTGAAAAGACGTACGTCTCTTCCTTGTACACGTTTAGTGTGCCGATGGCGTTTCCGCCGAACTCCAGCGGAATGCTGAGCATGGCGACGAGACCCTCCTCGCGAGCGATGTCCTGCTGCTGATAGGCGTTGGAAGTCTGTACGTTTTCGATTTGCAGCGGCTTTTTCAGGTTGACCACCGAGCCGAGGAAACTTTCCGCGATGTCGACGCCGGGCTTGTTGAGGTAGGCCTTGCCCGCACCGTGCGAGGCGACAAGGGTGAGGTGGCCGCTGGACTCGTCGAGCAGTTGCAACGCGCAGGTCTTGGCATTCATCAGGTTGGCAGCTTCGCGGGTGATCGCCGCTAGCGCCTCATCGAGATCGACTGCGGAGTTGATCGCCTGGCCAACCGTGATCAGTGACTCGAACAGGTTCGCCCGGATGAGGGATTTCTCGTAGAGGAACGCATTGTGAATGACGAGCGCCGCCTGACTGGCGAGCTCGGTTAACAATGCGAGGTCGTTTTCGTCGAAGGCACTTGGCTTGTCGGAGTCCACGTTGACAACCCCGCTGAGTACGCCGTTGATTTCCAGCGGGACGGCGAGTTCCGACCGGGTGTGTTCGTGGACGGGGACGTAGCGTTTGTCGGCACTGACATCGGGGACGATGGCGGACTTGCCCTGCTGGGCCACCCAGCCGGTGATGCCTTCGCCGACGCGGAGTTTAAGCTTGGCGCCCGCAGAAAGACCGTGCGCCGCCTGAATCTCGAGAAACCCGTCGATCGGGTTGATCAGAACCACTGAGCCGGAGGTGGCGTTGACGAGGCCGACAGCCTCGCGGACAATCAGGTCAAGTGCCTCCTGCTGATCCAGCGTGGAGTGGATCACCTTGCTGACCTGATAAAGGCGCCGGAGTTGTTCGGG
>JAPPPH010000486.1:4016-4856 GCA_028817635.1 Verrucomicrobiales bacterium
CTGAGTTGCCCGGGACTGATGGCGGGGTGGATGGGAGTTTCGTCGCTCACCGCTTGGCCCATGATGGAACCGGGGCTGCGATTTCACAAGGCTGCGTCGTTGCACGGCGCTTGGCAGGGCGAGACCTCGCCCGTCGATCAATGGTATTACTCGAGATGAAATTACATTCTGTAGTTCTGGCCCTGTTCGTTTCGCTCGTCGTCACCGGTTGCGGACATCACAAGCACCGCCACCACTCCGAGCAGCGGGAACACAAGCGGGACCGCGACCACAAGCGGGAGAGCCTCACCGGGAAGGTGATTCGCTATCCGTTCCGGATGACCGGTTACGCCATCGCGGCGCCTTTCCATCCATTCAAGGCCACGCGCAAGGCGGTAGACGCAACGATCGACGTTCCGGAAAAGGCGATTAAGGCGACCGCCGGGGCGTTGTTCGGCCACGGCGAAGACCGCGAACACCGGAAACTTCGTCACCGCGATCGCGAAGAGGAACACGAGGAGCAGGAACATCACGGGGAAGAGGAGGAGGAAGCCGACTCCGAAGAACACGGCGAGGAAGAGAAGAAATAATTTCGGCTTGGCCAAGCGCTTGGCCAAGCGGCATCACTCGTAGCGCAGCGCCTCGATAGGGTCGAGCCGCGACGCCTTGAACGCCGGGAACAGGCCGGCGATCAGGCCGACAAAGGCGCTAAACGCCACGCCGATAATCAGCGCTTGGCTGGTGATTTCCGGCGTGTTCTCGTTGGGCAACATCTCGGTCAACAGCCAAACGGAGCCGTAGGATGCCGGGATGCCTGCCAGGCCGCCAAGGATGGCGAGCGAGATGCTCTCCATGATGATC